>NZ_JBVHLU010000195.1:0-9783 GCF_055558835.1 Embleya sp. NPDC025285 | reverse complement strand
ATACGAGGTCAAGGCGGCGCACTTCGGCGCGTTCGTCAGCATCGCTGCCGCATTGATCTGCTACCGCCAATATGCCAAATGAAACGACTTCTTAAAACGGCGGGTCGTCGTCGTATCCGCCCATGGCCGCGCCGCGGGCGTACCGTTCGCGGGCCGCGACGTCGTCCGCGGTCTCCAGGTCGCCGGTGTCGTGACCCCACGCCCGCAGCGCCGCCAAGGCGCAGTCCCGGTTGTGCGGATCGGTGCTCGTGGCCAGGAGACGCCGGGCGTGATCGGCCAGTTCGCTGCGATGCCCGCCCAGGAGAGGGTGTTCGGCGAGGGGGACGGCGGCGACGAGAGCCGCGTCGCGGGCGTCCGCGTTCTCGTGGCCGAGGAAGGGCCGGACGGCGGCGAGGAACACCGGCCGCAGGTCCCGAAACGCCCGCATCTCCTCGTACTCGTGGAGGAACCGCTCCCCGTGCCGGCGTTCGCCGATGGCGACGCACTCGTCGTCCGCATCGCGGGCGGTGTCGCCCAACCATTCCAGCAGCCTCACCAGCGTCGGGCGGCGCGACGGCGCTGCGGCGTCGGGGTCGAAGTCGCCTGCTGTGAGGTGGGGTTGGTCGAGGACGGCCGCGACGTAGCGGGCCACGGGCACGGTGGCCTCGTAGATGGTGTTCTGGTGGGTCACCTCCCCGAGCGCGTCGGTTGCGGCGTCGGCCCGAACGGCCGGGTCGGGGTCCAGGAGGCGTGCCAAGGCCTCCGGCAGGAACTCCCCCGTTCCAGGCCCGGTGCCCAGGGATGCCCAGTCCGTGCCGTCCAGGATCCGGCAGTGGTGGGGTGGCCCGTCGAGAGCGGGTTCTCCCGTCGGCCTGCCGTTCTCACTCACACCCGGAGACTACGGCGTCGCCGGAACCGAGTTGCCCGGGGGCATCGCGGCGGGCGTGTTCGATGGCCGGTGGCCGGACCCACCAGGCGTTGGAGGGGATGTCGTTCCTCGACCACGCCGTCGCGGCGGCACTGCGCGGATGGCAAGGGGTCGAAGTCCGCGCTCGTGGACGTCTACTGCTCCCGGGCGACGGGGGCGGAGTACACGAACAGCAGCCGGTTCCGGCCGGCCGGCGCGGTGTGGGAGATCAGCGCCGGCGTGGGGGTCCGGGGCCGCGCGGTCCATCCCTCGACGGTCACCGTGTGGATCTCGCGCCACGCGCCGTCCTCGAGAACGGCGAGCCTGACAAGGGCGTCGCACGCCGGCGGTTCCCACGCCTGGGGGTCGTCGTGGTCATCCGGGTCGTCCTCGGGTCCGCTCCAGACCCCCGTCGCCCAGGCCGCGTGGAGGAGGCCCTCGTGCACCGCCAGGACCGGCCGACCCGTGCCCGCGGTCCGCGCGAGCACGACCGGTTCCGACCAGGTGCCGCCCTGCTGGGCGGCGGTGTGCACGATCGTCGCGGCGTCGCGTTGGTCGTCGTCGTACCGACGGAACAGCATGTGCAGCCGCCCCCATGGAAGGCGAGGTCGAAGTCGAACCTGTCGCCGACGGGCGGGGGCGCTTCGTCAGACCAGGACGTGCCATCGAACGTCAGGTGATACACGACGGCGGTGTGCCGGTACCGGTACGCGGTGCCCACGAACGTGTCCGACAGGCGGGGCGACGACGTCTCCCGCACCCCGTCCGGGACTTCGACCGAGGGGTCGAACCCGTGGAAGACGAGATGAAGCACACCGTCGTGGACCACCAGGACGGGCTGTCCACTGACCAGCCGACTGACCGCCCGCGATTCCCAACCGCCGTAGCGACCCGACGTCGCCAACAGCAACACCGGGAAATCCTCGTCGGGCTCCCGCGTCAGGTACGCCAGGTACAGCCGGCCGCCGAACGACGCGAGCGCCGGCGCGGTCCCCGTATGCGCAACCTCGATACGCCGACGCTCCCCCCACTGCCCGCCTCCCCCGAAGGCCGGGGTGAACACGCTACACCACAGATACCGGCCGTACCCCAGGGAATCGTTGTGGACGCAGTGCACCCGCCCGTCGAGCTCCGCCAACACCGCCACGTCACTCTCCACCGGGTCGGACGACACCACACTGGGGATCGTTCCCCTCCCGGACTTGAACGTCGACCACATCAACTCGAAATCCACCGACGTCCCCGAACCCCCGCTTCCGCGCACGAACACGCGCCTCCGCGAGAATACGGACCCCTCCGCCGGGACTCCTTCGAATACCGGGATCCCCGACCAACCCCGTCGACTCAACGCCGGTTCGAGAAGGCGGACGACCAAGTGCGGGGGAATACAACCGGATACGGCCCGGGCCCGATGGTCGAGATCGTCAGCGTCCACAGCGACGCAGCCCGGGCCCCTTCTGCGACAGCACCCGGGCACCGAAGCGTCCGCCGAACGCGCACCGACAGCGTGGTCGGCGGGCTGCCGGCCGGCGTGGAGCGGGACGACCCGCTGCCGCCGCCCCCGTGGTACCCGTTCCGGCCATCCGGAGAGGCGTTCCGGTATACGCTCGCGCGGTTGCCCGCCGTCCGGGAACCGTGGCTGCGGGCGATCCACGACCGACGAACGACCCCCACCGCGCCACCCGACCCGCACCGGGGCCCGGAACTTCGTTGCCGCGGCCGCCGGCGCCGTGGAGGATCGACCCCATGTCCTCCTCCTCCGCACCGCCGTTCCCGCTCGCCCCGGACGCGACGGCACGGTGGTGCCGGGATCGGGCGCGGGCGATGGACCACGTCCTGGCGGCGGTTGCCGCGTCCCGTTGGGTGGACGAACTCGTGTTGCGCGGGAGCGGTTGTTGCGGGCGTGGTACGGGTCCGCCGCGCGCGACCCGGGCGATCTGGACTTCGTGGTCACCACGAGTGGGTGGCGGCCGCAGGACGGCCGTACCGCGCGGATGTTCGCCGAGATCGCGCGCCGCGCCGAGGAGTCGTCCGCCGCGGACCCGTGCGGCGTGCGGGTGTTCGCCACGTCGACGTCGGACGAGGAGATCCGGGACTACGACCGGATGCCCGGTCGTCGACTCGGTTTGCGGTGGCGGTCCGAGAGGCTGCCGGGCGGGACGGTGCACCTGGACTTCGCGTTCGGCGAACGATTGCCCAGCGCACCAGCGTTGGTCGAGATCCCGTCGTCGGACGGGACGGAGACGCATCTGCTGCTCGGGGCCACGCCCGAGCAGTCGTTGGCGTGGAAGCTCCTGTGGCTGATCGAGGACGATCCGCCGCGGGGCAAGGACGTCCACGACGCAGCGCTGCTCGCCGAACGCGTGTGCCTGTCCACCGCGTTGACGCGGGCCACGTTCATGGCGTGGGACCCCACGTACGGCGGGCGCGCGTTCACCCGGGACGCGCTCGGGCTCGATCGGGTGGACTGGGCCGGATTCCGCCTGGCGTACCCGCGATTTGCCGAAGGCGATCCCGCGGCGCGGCTGGTGCGGGCGCTCGCACCCGGCTTCGTCGCGGGATCGCCGATGGTCACCGAGGGCGCCGGCCGGCGCGACGTCGGCATCGAACTCCCCGGATGAGCCAGGCCGGGCGAATCCGGCTCCGACCGGCACCGCGTCGTCCGGGGCGAGTGTGAGGCGTGCTCGTCCGCTCGACCGGGCCCGCTCGCGGTGCCCTCGCCGGGCGGCGCGTGTGGGAACGCCGTGACGTCGCAGGTCGGTGGGCTTCGCGTGTGAGAGCAGCCGGGCCGCGACGAGGTGCCGGTCGAGCACGTCCTCCCACAGCCGCGCGATACCGGCCTCCGCGCGCGGCCACATCGATAGCCCCCCGAGTGATGGCCCGTCATCGTCGGCGCTCGGTCAGGGCTTCAGCGTGGTGGCTCGTGGGACCACGGGTGCGTCGTCGGCACGAGTGGTGGCGGGGGGTTCGTGTGCAACAGGACGGCCAGGGCCTCCTCGACGCGGTCGAGGTCGACGAGGTGGTGGGCGAGGTCGTGGCTGATCCCGCGGTCGTGCTCTTGGAGGACGGTGACGGCCTCCTCGGTGCGCCCGGCGCCGGCGGGCAGGCGTGCGATGTCCTCCGCCGCGTACCAGGTGCCACCTTCGGGGTGGGCGCGGGCGTGTTCGAGCGCCTCGTCGACGCCGCCGCGGGCGGCGATCAGCGGCAACCGTATCCGGTACAGCTCCCACTCGTCCTCGCCCCCGCGCCGGGCGTGGAGGGCGTCGAGGTGGGCCAGGCCGTCGGCGGGGCGGCCCCGGTCCAGGCACAGCTCGGCCAAGGCGTGGAGAATCCAGTCGTCGCCGGGGTGGGCGTCGGCCCGGGCGCGCATCACGGCGATCGCCTCCTCTCCCCGTCCGTGCCGGACCAGGAGCTGCGCGAGTTCGTAGGCCGAGTTCGGGTCCCGGGCCGCGGGACCGTCGCGATCGCGCCCTCCACGTCGCCACCCTTCTCCCACAGCTCCGCCAACCGCCCCACGGCCTCCTCATGCCCGTCCGACGCGGCGTAGGCGCGCAGTTCCTCGACCCGGCCGTGCCGCGCCAACAGGTCGGCCAGCTGGTCTCGGCCATTGACCGAGATAATCTGCTGGCGGTGGAGCAGGGCGACGGCCTCGTCGATACGGCCCTGGCGCTCGCGGATCGTCGCGAGCAGGCCAAGCGCCGTGTCGGGGTCGAGGCCGCGGCAGCACCATGGGCCGTCGCAGCGGTGGTCGGCCCGAATCAGGCCGGCGAGCAGCGCGGCGGCCTCCTCGTCGCGGCCGGCAACGCAGGCGACGTCGACCAGGGCGGTGGCGAGCACCCAGTCGTCGACATACGGCACGAGCAGGTCGAACGCCTCCTCGGCGCGGCCGTGCCGGGCGAGCAGCCTCGTATAGGCGTCCAGGGCTCTGGGGTACCCGGCCTCCATGCGCTTTCGGGTGATGTCGATCGCCTCGTCGACGCGGCCCCAGCCCTCCAGCAGCCCGGCCGCGGCAACAACGGCCGTCCACCAGCCCGTTGCCACATACGGGGCGAGCACCTCCCACGCATCGCCCTCCCGGCCCCGATCACCCAGCACCCGTGCCCACGCCAACGCGCAGAACCACTGCCCGCGTCCGGCCTGCGCCTCCACCACGTCGGCACGGCCTCGTTCGAGCAGCCGCGCAACCAGCTCCGGCGGAATGCAGCCGGACCGCGTCCGGGCCCGGAAGTCGAGATCGGTGGCGTCCACGACCGGACACCATAACGCCCGACCCCGACACGGAGCCGACAGCACCGACGACTTCGCATCGGGCCGGTGGACACGACCGGCAGGACCCCGCGCCGGCGCAGCCCTTGGCGACTGGGGTTGCTGTCGTAGCCCCTGGCGCGCACGACTCGGACGTCACGACCTCGTCCCACGGATGTCACCGAGCGAAGGACCCCTGGCTGCCACCGGACACCGACACCCACGGAAGCGGACCGGGGCGGCTCGTGGACCGACGCGTCGACCGAAGCCGGACGCGGCTGCGACCGCGGCAAGACTTTGCCGGACCTCGACTACCCAAGCGTGGGCAGGTGACGTCAGAAGACGGGCTCGGGTGGGGGGCGGACCAAGTGTCGGGGTCGAGCATCTGCCACAGGGTGAGGGACAACCCTTCGGCGCCCATGTCGTCGACCTGTCGCATCCACGGCGACGGGGACAACAACCGGCGCAGTCAGCGGTTTTAGCGTTTGACGCGGCCTCGGATGGCGAGTGCGGCGAGGCCGAGGAGGACGGGTTCGAGGAAGCGGGACGTCATCTCGATGTAGGCCCCTGCGGTGGTCAGGTTCTGGCCGGAGGAGCGGAAGACCACGGAGTTCAGGACGACCCGGGTGGCCTTCTCGGCACGCTTGCCGGTCAGCCGATCATGGGGTGAGCCGGTCAGGACGGGGTCGGGGTGATCACCGGCTACTGGCTGCTGTCCGGCTACGGCCTACGCGCCACCCGCGCCCTGACCTGGCTGCTGCTCGCCATGACTGCCACAGTAGGGCGCGTTCGCCGGTGGGGCGTTTGTGGTCGTGGCGGCGCATCTCCATCTCGCCGTAGTAGAAGTCGGCGGCGTCGGGTTCGTTCTTGGCGTCCTCGGAGGCTTTGCGCAGTGCGCGGTAGACCGGGCCGATGTCCTCCGGGCCCGCGATGAGCGCGACGTTCGGGTGGTCGGGACCGGTGCCCAGCCGTGTGGGGGCGGTGGCTCGCCGGGGGCCAGGGCGCGCCAGTGGTGTTCCTCGGCGATCGTCCTGCGGCGGGCCAGTCGGGCGGGGATGCCCTTGCGCAGACTCCAGCCGGTGGGGGGCGAGGCGAAGCGGGTGTCGCCGTCCAGGCGTAGTTGGTCGAGGTGGAAGGCGCCGGTGAACACGCACTCGGTCAGGTCGGTGCCGGTCAGGACCAGGTGCGCGGCGTCGATTCCGCGTAGCGAGAGCACACGCACGCCCGGGTCGTCCGTGCCCCACGGGGCCTCGGACACGGGGGCGGCGGGGTGCCGAGAGGGGCGTGGTGGGCGCTGATCGCAACGGGTTGAGAGACCACCGCGTCCGTCAGGTCCACGCTCGCGTACCGCAGCCGCAGCGCGGCCGTCGAGTCCCAGCGGGTGCGTACGCACACCACCGACGTCGCGGCGGCGCTGATGGTCACCGGCGCGGTGAATACGGCGTTCGACAGGTCCAGGCGCCCCCGACACGCGAACGGCCCCAGAGCGCCGGCGGTGCTGAAGGTGGCACCCACGAAGCCGGCGCCGGTAAAGAAGACGGCGCCCTCGAACCGCGCCTCGTTGGCGAACGTCGCGCGGAAGAAGGAGGCGTCGGTAACGAACGTGGCCTTGGCGAACCAGGCGTTGCCGGCGAACGTCGCGCTGCCGAACCAGGCGCGGGCGGTGAACACGGCTCGGGTGAACCCGGCGTGGATCGCGAACCTCGCCCCGACGAATCGTGCCTCGGCACTGAACACTGCTCGGGTGAACTGGCCGCCGGCGAACGTGGCACCGGTGAAATGGGCGTCGCCGGTGAACGTCGCGCGGTCGAAGCAGGCATTGCCGAGGATGGTGTTGTCGAACCAGGTGGCGGCCGTGAACGCGGCGCTTTCGAACGAGGCGTCGGCCGCGAACGTGGCTCCGGCGAACTCGGCGTCGGCCGTGAACGTCGCTCCGACGAAGCCGGCGTCGGCCCTGAACGTGGCACCGTTGAAGCGGCCCCTGCGGGTGAACGACACGCCGTCGAAGTGTGCGTCGGCGGTGAACGTCGCCTCGTCGAACCGGGCGGTTCCAAACTCGGCACGAGTCGCGGTCGGGCTTCGCAGGACGTCGAGAAGCTCGTCCAGCAGCGTTGCCGTGAAGGTCGTGCCACGGTGATCGACGTCGACACCCGGGGCCAGACCCGCAAGGTACCCGGCCCGGTCCGTGGGGGCGAGGTGAGCCAGGCACCGGGTATGTCCGGTGACGTGTATGCCCCGGCATCCGACGGGGTCGCTCGTGGTTGCACCCTCCGCGCAGTGCGGCCACGGTGGGGGTGTAGGCGAAGGTGCCGGGGGCGACGTCAGGCCGTCGAGGACGACCCGCAGTGAGCCGCCGGTTGCGGAGAGACGACCGACTTCCCGGGCTCTGACGCACCTCCGGCTTCACTGACATTTCCGGTGGCCAGGCCTTCGAGGGTCTTCTCGCGGATGTAGTCGCGGTCGAGTTGGGCGGCGACCGCCAGGACGGCGAAGAGCATGGCGCCCATGCCGGACGGGTCGTACACGCCGGTGAGCGGACCGGTGAGGAGTTCCAGGGACATGTCGCCGGCCTGGAGGTCGGCCGACAGTCGCATCAGCTCCGCCGCGTTTCGGGCGAGCCGTTTCAGCTCGTGCACCGTGAGCAGCACGCTCTGGTCGGGCGCGGCCTCCTTGAACCGTTGGGCGAGTTGCAGAGCCTTCTCCAGTTCGGGCCTGACCTTGCTCCGGGTGCTGATCTGTTCGCGGAAGATCTTCGAGCAGCCCGCCTTCTCCAGGGCCTCGATCTGGCTCGCGAGTTCCTGCCGGCGCAGGGGCGTGCGGGCCTACCCGATCCGGATCGGTCCGGGCGAGGCCGCCGCGGCCGTCGGTGGCGCCGGCCGGCGGATCCACGGCTTCCCGGGTCGGCGATCGGTGGGGGTGGGGACGTCGAGGAGTTCGCGCAGCGCGGGCACCAGGACGAACCGCGGCGTGTGGTACTTGACGGTCGTCCTCCCGCCCCGGGTGCGGCAGGAACTTCCGGCCGGGGCGGCGCACTTGGGGCAGTCGTGGCGCTCGACCGCGTCGGCGGCCCGATCCGGTGTCCATTCCATGCCGTTCAGCGTCGCAGAACGTCGGTGACGCGCGGCATCGACGAGAGCATCGGTATGCCGGTCGTGGGCACGGTGTTGCACTGGTCGGGACCCGAAGCGGAGATCCACCGGCTGCGGGCAGTGGCAGCTCAGGCGGCGCCGGAGGTGCCGTTCGTCGATCCGAGCGCAATCCGCGATAACCCGGGCCGCAACACAGGGCCGGCCGCCGGTGGCGAACCGACGGCGCCGCCTTCGGCGTTGAGCCGCGCGTTGGCCCGCGAGCGGGGCGGTGGAACCGTGCGGCGCGCGGGGGGCGGGGTGCTTCAGCCGTTGGCGGAGCGGGTTCAGGCCGCCGGCCGGGGGGAAAGCCGCTCTGCCCGGCGCCTCGATGGGCCGCGGCTCGCGTTCGCCTCGGAGATGTCCGCGCTGGTCGCACGGTCCGCGATGGGCTTCATCGAGACGCCGCTCGGGGCGTGCGCACCGTTCCAGGGCGTCCAACTCCCGGGAGCCGGCTGCCTGATCGCCTTCGACGCCGCCGGCTCGCTCGTCCACCAGCGGTGGTGGGGCCTCGCCGACGCGCCGGTCGAACAGGATCAGCGGTGTGAACCGGGACTGGAGCCGCTGTCAGCCGCGCTCCTCGACCCGGGACGCGATGACACATCGCGTTTCCCCCGGCAAGGGCGCTGTCTACGGTCGGACCAACTCCTGGGCGATGTACCGCCATCGGGATGCCGACCCACCCGACGGCAGCGGCAGCGACCTCCGGGGTCGCGTCGAGGGCCCCGTGGACTCGTCCGGATGGTCACAGGTCCTCCTCGGCGAATCCCAACGCCATCCGGCACCACCCGCGCTGCCTGGAGGGGTGGGCGGCGACCGAGTCCGGCCCGGCCGCGCTCCTCGGCCGGCGCCCGGACGCGGCCGCCGTGGCGGAGCGCCTACCGGCCGCCCGCTGACGGATCGTCCCTAACCGGAGGGCCGGCCACCACATGTCGCCACCGCTCGGCGCCCCGGGCCAGATCCCGACCGATCCGGTCGAGGAACGTGCTCATGAGCGAGAGCCGCACTCCCGCCGGGGTGGCAGCGCCCAGCAGTCGGGCCCCGTCGAGGGCCACGGCGGCGATGCGGGCGTTGGCCTGGATGCTGGCCACGATGGCCTGCAACCAGACGTCGTTGTCGATGACATACAGCTCCGCCCGGCCGTGCGGGTGGCGCTCGCGCCGGATCAGCCCTTGTTCCTCGAGGTGGCCCACGGCCTTGGACACGGATGCCGGGCTGACCTGGAGGAGCCGGACCAGTTCCGCCGAGGTGAGGCTGCCGGAGTCGGTGGCGTACAGGCAGGCGAGCAGACGCGCCACCATCCGCGGCAGGCCGGCCGCCATCAGCACGGGAGTGAAGCGCTCGCCGAACTCGCGGACGACTGCGGAGTCGGCACCGGGCGCGGCGGTGTAGAGCACGGGATCGACGTGTACGCCGTCCGCCGGGCCGCCGGGGATCGGGGGGGGGGGGGGGGGGGGGGGGGGGGGGGGGGGGGGGGGGGTGTGGGGGGGGGAGGGGGGGGGGGGGGGGGGTGGGGGGGGGGGAAGG
>NZ_JBVHLU010000194.1:0-10453 GCF_055558835.1 Embleya sp. NPDC025285 | reverse complement strand
GCGAGGCGCCGCCTTTTTTCTCGGAGGAGCGAAGCGGGGGAGAGAAAAAAGGCGGCGCCTCGCGAGCCGGCGACAAAGTCGCCCAACAAGCAGCAACGCCCGCGCCGCGACTCCGCCCGCCCGTCCGGCTCTGCTCACGACCCGCTCCGTGCCCCGGGCAGCTCCGGGCCCCGCGCAGCTCCGTGCCCCGTGTTCCGCGCCGCTCCGGCCTCGTCCCCCCGCAGCTCCGGGCCCCGCGCCGCTCCGGCCCCGTGCCCCCCGCAGCTCCGGGCCCCGCGCCGGGCCCCCTCACCCCTTCCCGCACACAAAGATCGCCGTCCCCGGCAACAGCCGACCCCGCAGCGGGCTCCACCCGCCCCACACCGAGTCCAGGCCCTCCGGCCACTCCGGCTCCACGATGTCCGTCAGCCGGAACCCCGCACCGACCACCTCGCGCACCCGGTCACCGAGCGTGCGGTGTTGCTCGACGTAGGTCGCCCGCCCGGTGTGGTCCTGCTCGACGTACGGCGTCGTGTCGAAATACGACGTCACCGCGGTCAGCCCCTCGGGCCCCGGCTCGTCCGGGAACGCCCAACGCACCGGGTGGGTGATCGAGAAGACCCACCGCCCGCCCGGCCGCAACACCCGGAACACCTCGCGCATGATCCCCGCGCCGTCCGGACTGAACGGCAGCGCGCCGTACGCGGAGAACGCCAGGTCGAAGCTCTCGTTCGCGAACGGCAGACGCGCCGCGTCGGCCTGTACCACCGGTACCCGGGTGCCGTGCTCGACGTCGAGCCGGCGCGAGTGCTGGAGCTGGCGCAGCGACAGGTCCAGCGCGATCGGGAAGGCGCCACGCGCGAGCAGCCGGCGCGAACACTGCGCCGCGCCCGCGCCCACCTCCAGCACGCTGCGTCCTTCGACCGGCCCCAACAGCCCCGCCCGGTCCTCGTCCAGCCCCTCCGGGCACCACGTGAAACGCGCGTCGCCGAGGAAGTCGCCGTGCTCGACCTGATACTCGTCCGCGTTGGCGTCCCACCACTGCCGGCCCGCGCGCACGCTCTCCACCAGGCCGACCTTGCGCCGCACCGCGTCGTCGTCGGCGTCGTCGAGGTCGTCGGGGTCGACGAACCGGGCCGCCATCGCGTGCGGGTCGGGGGAGAGGGGGCGGTTCACGATGCTCCAGGGACTGCGGGCGGGCACGGACGCGCGTAGGGTACTCCCTCCGGGACGTCCCGGTTGACCCCATGCATCCCGTGCGCGTTGACCGCACCCGGTCGGCCCCGTATGCTGCAAGTTGCGCCGCGGGCCTGCGTGAACTCAGACGGAGCAGGTCGCGCTCACCTTTGTCGATCCCACGCCATCCTCTTGCATGGTCGCGGGCGTCGGGGGCGAAACCGGGTCCACAAGCGTGTTTGAAAACGACTTCTGTCCGTACCCGGAGCCCTTACCCACATGACGAGCAGCACCGAGGCCACGCCCAGCACCACCCCGCAGGTGGCGGTCAACGACATCGGCTCCGAGGAAGACTTCCTCGCAGCGATCGATGAGACGATCAAGTACTTCAACGACGGCGACATCGTGGATGGCGTGATCGTCAAGGTCGACCGGGACGAGGTCCTGCTCGACATCGGTTACAAGACCGAAGGCGTCATCCCGTCCCGCGAGCTTTCCATCAAGCACGACGTGGACCCCCACGAGGTCGTCACTGTCGGTGACCACATCGAGGCCTTGGTTCTCCAGAAGGAGGACAAGGAAGGCCGCCTGATCCTCTCGAAGAAGCGGGCTCAGTACGAGCGCGCTTGGGGCACCATCGAGAAGATCAAGGAAGAAGACGGCATCGTCACCGGTACCGTCATCGAGGTCGTCAAGGGTGGTCTCATCCTGGACATCGGCCTCCGCGGCTTCCTCCCGGCCTCGCTGGTCGAGATGCGTCGTGTGCGTGACCTCCAGCCGTACGTGGGCAAGGAGCTCGAAGCCAAGATCATCGAGCTGGACAAGAACCGCAACAACGTGGTCCTGTCCCGCCGTGCCTGGCTCGAGCAGACCCAGTCCGAGGTGCGCCAGACCTTCCTCACGACCCTGCAGAAGGGTCAGGTCCGCACGGGCGTCGTGTCCTCGATCGTCAACTTCGGTGCGTTCGTGGACCTCGGCGGCGTCGACGGTCTCGTGCACGTCTCCGAGCTGTCCTGGAAGCACATCGACCACCCGTCCGAGGTTGTCGAGGTCGGCCAGGAAGTCACCGTCGAGGTGCTCGACGTGGACATGGACCGCGAGCGCGTCTCCCTGTCGCTGAAGGCGACCCAGGAAGACCCGTGGCAGCAGTTCGCCCGGACGCACCAGATCGGCCAGGTCGTTCCCGGCAAGGTCACCAAGCTCGTTCCGTTCGGTGCGTTCGTCCGCGTGGACGAGGGGATCGAGGGTCTGGTCCACATCTCCGAGCTGGCCGAGCGCCACGTGGAGATCCCGGAGCAGGTCGTCCAGGTCGGCGACGAGATCTTCGTCAAGGTCATCGACATCGACCTCGAGCGTCGCCGCATCAGCCTCTCGCTGAAGCAGGCCAACGAGGCGTTCGGCGCGGACCCGGCCACGGCCGAGTTCGACCCGACCCTCTACGGCATGGCCGCGACCTACGACGACGCGGGCAACTACATCTACCCGGACGGCTTCGACCCGGAGACCAACGACTGGCTCGAGGGCTTCGACAAGCAGCGCGAGGAGTGGGAGAAGCAGTACGCCGACGCCCAGGCGCGCTTCGAGTCGCACCAGCAGCAGGTCGTCAAGGCCCGCGAGGCCGAGGCCGAGGCCGTGGCCGGCGAAGCCGCGGGCGCGTACTCCTCGGGCGGTGACGACGAGGTCGAGGCCGACACCACCGGCGGCGCCCTGGCGTCCGACGAGGCCCTCGCCGCGCTTCGCGAGAAGCTGGCGGGCGGCCAGAGCTGACCTCGGTCCGCTCGTGCCGGACGCGGTGTTCGAACCGAAGGGTTCGAGCCGAAGTGTTCGACTGATCCGCCGGTAGCGATACCGCCGGATGCGAAGGCCCCATCTCCCTTCGGGGAGGTGGGGCCTTTCGGCTTTTCCGGTGGGAGCGCGCGAACGGGACTAGGGTCGGGGACGGTCACACGGCAGCCGGGGGAGGGTGCGGGGGTGTACGTCTCGTCCGGACGTCCGGAGGCGGCGACCGAGGCGGCGACCGAGCCGGGGAGCGGGCGGGTCGGGTCCGCGGCCGGCGTGGTGGTCACCGGCAATGTGATCGCGCTCGGCATGGTCAGCCTGGTCACCGACGTCTCCTCGGAGATGGTCACCGCGGTGATGCCGGTCTACCTGGTCACCGGGCTGGGCCTGACGATGCTTCAGTTCGGCTTCCTGGACGGCCTGTACTCCGGCGTCACGGTCTTTCTGCGGCTGGTCGGCGGCCATCTCGCCGACCGCTTCGCCGCGCGCAAGCACGTGGCCGTGGTCGGCTACGGGATGTCGGCGGTGGCCAAGCTCGGTCTGCCGCTGGCCGGCGCCTCGGTGCCGGGCATCGGCGCGGTGCTGGCCGCCGATCGCGCGGGCAAGGGGCTGCGCACCGCGCCCCGGGACGCGCTCATCTCGCTCTCCAGCAGCCCGCAGGCGCAGGGCCGCGCGTTCGGCGTGCATCGCGCGCTGGACACCGCCGGGGCGTTCACCGGCCCGCTGGTGGCGTTCGCCATCCTGGCCGCGGTGGGCACGGCCTACGACGCGGTGTTCGTGGTGAGCTTCTGCGTGGGCCTGGTCGGCGTCGCGATGCTGGTGCTGTTCGTCCGCGACCATCGCGATCCGATCGAGCACAAGCCGGGTTGGCGGGACGGGATACGGCTGTTGCGGGATCGGCCCTATCGCCGGCTGTGCGTGGTCGCGGCGGCGCTGGGCCTGGTCACGGTCAGCGACGCGTTCGTCTATCTGCTGCTCCAGCACCGGTTGGAGATCGAGCCGCACTGGTTCCCGCTGCTCCCGCTGGGCACCGCCGGGGTCTATCTGGTGCTCGCGCTGCCGCTGGGCCGGCTCGCCGACCGGGTGGGTCGGCGGCGGGTGTTCCTGGCCGGGCACGGCGTGCTGTTGGCGGCCTACCTGCTGCTCGGCGGCCCGCTCGGCGGGGTCGGGCTGCTGATCGCGGTGCTCGCCCTGCACGGGGTGTTCTACGCGGCGACCGACGGCGTGCTCTCGGCGGCGGTGGGCGCGCGGTTGCCCGCGACGGGTCGCGCGGGCGGGCTGGCCGTGGTGCAGACGGGGCAGGCGATGGGCCGCTTCGCCTCGTCGATGATCTTCGGCGCGCTGTGGACGGCGTGGGGGCCGGCCGCCGCGATCCGCGTCCTCGCGCTCGCGCTCGCGGTGGCGCTGTTCGGCTCGGCCCTGGCCCTCGCGGGTGGTCGGGTGCGCCGGGCCGGGCGCGCGGGACGGGCACGGGAGGTGTCCGATGTCCGTTGACGCACCGGTGAAACCGGCCGTCACCAAGGCGCGCGTGGTGATCTTCGGGTTGGTCCTGGTCCTGCTCGCGGGGATCGCGGTCGTCTACACGCTCTACGCGGTCCGGCGCGAGGACGAAAAGTTGCACGGCGGCTCCGGTACCGCGCCGGGCGGGCCGCCGTTGACCCTGGCCGGCGCGCCGAGGTTGCTGTTCCGCAGCACCGAGTCGGGTCCGGGGTACGGGCACCTGGCCACCGTCGCGGCGGCCGATCCCGGCGGGCCGCGCACGGTGGGCGAGCGCTCGTGCGACCGGGTCTACGCGGCCGGCGGCACCGCGGTGTGCCTGGCCGTCGAGGGCGGGATCACCAGGACCAATGTGGCCCTGGTGCTGGACGCGAACCTGCGCCAGGTGCGCCGGGTCGAGCTCGCGGGCACGCCCAACCGGGCGCGGGTGTCGGCATCGGGCCGGATGGCCTCGTGGACGGTGTTCGTGTACGGCGACTCGTACGCGTCGATGACCTTCTCCACCCGCACCTCGGTCCTGGACACTCACACGGGTGAACTCGCCGCCAATCTGGAGGACTTCACCACCACCCGGGACGGCAAGGAACTCACGTCGCCGGACCGCAACTTCTGGGGCGTCACCTTCACCGCCGACGACAACACGTTCTACGCCACGCTGTCCACGAACACCTCCGGCCGCACCTACCTGGTCCGCGGCGACCTGCGGGCGCGCACCATGACGGTGCTGCGGGAGAACGTCGAGTGCCCGTCGTTGTCGCCGGACGGCACCCGCCTGGTGTTCAAGAAGAAGGTCTCGCAGAGCACGCGCAACCCGTGGCGACTGCACGTGCTCGACCTGGCGACGATGCGCGAGACGCCGCTCGCGGAGACCCGCAGCGTGGACGACCAGGCCGTGTGGCTGGACGAACGCACCATCGGCTACGGACTGCCGACCGGGTCGGCGGCGGCCGGCGACGTGTGGTCGGTGCCGGCCGACGGAAGCGGCGCGCCGGCGCGGATCGTGGCGGGCGCCTTCTCGCCGGCGCCGCTGAATTGACTTCTCCGGGGGCGCGTTGCGCGTATCGCTCCGGCGTCGCGCAGGCTGCGGGTCTGCCACAGTTCCGTCACGAAAGGCCCACCTCGTGGTGCGCCCGCCGCATGTTTGGCAGCGTCGGTGCGGGAGCGAGGAAGCGTGGGCCCGGCCGACGGGCGCCGCAACGGGTCGGCGAAGCGCCGGCGCCGGGTTCGCGTACCCTGACTCATTGGTGCCATGCGCCGGGCTCGTACGGATGTGGCCCGTGGGGCGGTCGGGAAGATCGCCGAAGCACGTAGGCCCCCGGACTTCGGGGCAGGGCGCCCATTCGACTTGCGGTAGGAATGAGGATATCGATGGCCTTTGGTGGAGCGTTCGCCACCGGGCAGGTAGTCAAGACGGTGGGCGCGTCCGACGTCGCCCTGTACCGCGGGGTGCGCGGGCGCACCGGGCACCCGGTGGTCCAGCGCACGAGCAAGGCGCTGTCCTTCGCCGGCGAGCACGCCGGTGTCTGGCTCGCCGCCGGTCTGGTCGGCGCCGCCGTGGACCGGGGCCGTCGGCCCGAGTGGCTGCGGGCCACCGCCACGGTCGCCGGCGCGCACGTGGCCAGCATGGTGGTCAAGCGCGTGGTGCGCCGCCCCCGGCCGGCCATACCGGGCCTGGAGCCGACGGTGCGCACCGCGGGCCGGCACAGCTTCCCGTCCTCGCACTCGGTGTCCTCCGCCGCCGCCGCCGTGGCGTTCCACGGCCTGTTGCCCACCGCCGTCACGGGTACGGCCGCCGCTGCGACGTGTTTCTCGCGGCTCGTCGTGGGCGTTCACTATCCGTCCGACGTGGCCGCGGGCGCGACCATGGGGCTCGCGGCAGGCGGCTTGGGCCGCGCCTGGGCTCGTCGCGCAGAGCGTCCGAAGGGGTTCTGAGGTCTTGAGTACATCCGAAGTCGAATCGCCGATCGAGTCGAGTGAGGCCCTGGTTCCGGCCGCGGTCGACGCCGCCCCCGCCCAGGCCCCCGCGCGCCCACCGCGCGGGGGACTCGCGGGCGGCCTGCTGAAGTTGGCCCGGCCCAAGCAGTGGGTCAAGAACGTGCTCGTGTTCGCCGCGCCACTGGCGGCCGGGCGGCTGGACGAGGGCTACGTCCTGGGGCACAGCGCGATCATGTTCGCGCTGTTCTGCCTGGCCGCCTCGGCGATCTATTACATCAACGACGCGTTCGACGTCGAGGCCGACCGCGAGCACCCGACCAAGCGCAACCGCCCGATCGCCTCCGGCGTGGTGCCGGTCAAGCTCGCGTGGGTGCTGGGACCGCTCCTGGGCATCGCCGCGGTCGTGCTCGGGGTGCTGCTGTGCAACCCCGGGACCGCGCTGGTGCTGGGCCTGTACGTGGTGCTCAACGTCGCGTACTGCTTCTCCTTCAAGCACGTCGTGGTGCTCGACCTGGCCATGGTCGCCTCCGGCTTCCTGTTCCGGGCGATGGCCGGCGGTACCGCCTCCGAACTGCCGCTGTCGCGCTGGTTCCTGCTGACCGCGGGCTTCGGCTCGTTGTTCATGGTGGCCGGCAAGCGCTACTCGGAGATGGTCCTGATGGGCGAGGAGGCGGCCAAGACGCGCGCCTCGCTGGCCAATTACTCGATCACCTACCTGCGCTTCGTGTGGCAGATGGCGGTGTCGGTGACGCTGCTCACGTACTCCCTGTGGGCATTTCAGATTCCCGAGGGCGATTCCACGCTCGCCTGGCACCAGTTGTCGCTGATCCCGTTCGGCTTCGCGTTCCTGCGCTACGCGGTGTACGTGGACGCCGGAACCGCCGGGTCCCCCGAGGACGTTCTTCTCAAGGACAAGGTCCTCGTCGGCCTTGGCTTCGCCTGGCTTCTCACCTTTGTTCTGGGAGTTTTCCATGTCTGACGGCCCGTCGGCCGACGTACGACCAACCGCTCGGCGGGTCGGCCTGCACGGTTGGGGGCGCACCGCTCCCACCTTCGCCGACGTCGTGCGCCCCACCACCCGCGATCAGGTGGTGACCGCGTTGGGGCAGCGCACCTCGCGCGGCGTGATCGCCCGCGGCCTCGGCCGCTCGTACGGCGACCCCGCGCAGAACGGTGGCGGCACCGTCCTGGACATGACCGGGCTGGACCGGATCCTCGCGGTGGACCTCGAGCGCGGCCTGGTCACCTGCGAGGCCGGGGTGAGCCTGGATCGGCTGATCGAACTGTTCGTGCCGTTCGGGTTCTTCGTGCCCGTGACCCCGGGCACCCGGCAGGTCACCGTGGGCGGCGCGATCGGCGCCGACGTGCACGGCAAGAACCACCACGCGGACGGCAGCTTCTGCAACCACGTGTTGTCCATCGACATGCTGATGGCCGACGGCACCGAGCGCACCATCACCCCGCAGGGCGACCCGGAGCTGTTCTGGGCCACCGCCGGCGGGATGGGCCTGACCGGCCTGATCCTGTCCGCGACCATCCGGATGACGCCCATCGAGACCTCGCTCGCGTCGGTGGACACCGACCGGACGAAGAACCTCGACGAGGCCATGGCGCTGATGGCCGAGACGGACGAGAAGT
This sequence comes from Embleya sp. NPDC025285, assembly GCF_055558835.1. NCBI lineage: Bacteria > Bacillati > Actinomycetota > Actinomycetes > Kitasatosporales > Streptomycetaceae > Embleya > Embleya sp. NPDC025285. The sequence continues at coordinate 2,449 of NZ_JBVHLU010000194.1, read as the reverse complement.
ACACGTACACCGTCGCGTGGCTGGACTGCCTGGCCAAGGGCCCCAACCTCGGCCGCTGTGTGCTCACGTGCGGCGAGTTCGCCGCGCTCGACGACCTGCCCGCGAAGAAGCGCCGGGACCCGCTGCGGTTCAGGACCGGCTCGTTGCTGACCGTGCCGGACGTGGTGCCGGGCCGGCTGCCGAACAAGCTCACCATGGGTCTGTTCAACGAGCTGTGGTACCGCAAGGCGCCCAAGCACAAGGTCGGCCAGCTCCAGTCGATCACCGCGTTCTTCCACCCGCTCGACCTGGTCCAGGAGTGGAACCGGGTGTACGGGCGGACCGGCTTCCTCCAGTACCAGTTCGTGGTGCCGTTCGGGCGCGAGGACGCACTGGTCAAGGCGGTCGAGACGATCAGCGCGCACGGCGCGCCCTCCTCGCTCACCGTGCTCAAGCGCTTCGGCCCCGGCAACGAGGGCTTCCTGTCCTTCCCCAAGCCGGGATGGACGCTCACGCTCGACTTCCCGACCAACACCCCGGGGCTGGCGCGGCTGCTCAAGCAGCTCGACGAGATCGTGCTGAGCAACGAGGGCCGGTTCTACCTCGCCAAGGACTCGCGGATGGACCCGGCCGACCTGGCCCGGATGTACCCGCGTCTGGAGCGGTTCCGCGAGGTGCGCGCCAAGGTCGACCCGGACGGGATCTTCGTCTCCGACCAGGCCCGCCGGCTCGGGCTCTGATCCACCCCTCTTCCGTCTACTTGTGAACCACGCTCTTGTGAAGGACGCACCGTGAAAGACGCCTTGGGCGCACCGCAGTCCCTGCTCGTTCTCGGCGGTACCTCCGAGATCGCGCTGACCACGGCCCGCGCGATGGTCGCCGAGCGGGTTCGGCGGGTCGTGCTCGCCGGCCGCCCCTCCGCCGCGCTGGACGCCGCCGCCGAGGAACTGCGCGGCCTCGGTGCCTCGGTCGAGGTGGTCGGGTTCGACGCGGCCGAGACCGACGACCACGAGAAGACCATCGACGAGGTGTTCGCGGCGGGCGACATCGACGTCGTCCTGCTCGCCTTCGGGGTGCTGGGCGACCAGGAGGCGGACGAGAAGTCTCCCGCCGCCGCCGCGCGCGTCGCGCAGGTCAACTACGTGGGCGGCGTCTCGGCCGGGCTGGCGGCGGCGAACGCGCTGTCCCGGCAGGGCCACGGCGCACTCGCGGTGATCTCGTCGGTGGCCGGCGAGCGGGCCCGCAAGTCCAACTTCATCTACGGCTCGACCAAGGCCGGCCTGGACGCGTTCGCCCAGGGCCTGGGCGACAAGCTGCACGGCACCGGCGTGCACGTGATGGTCGTGCGGCCCGGCTTCGTGAAGACCCGGATGACCGAGGGCCTGCCGGACGCGCCGCTGGCGACCACTCCCGAGGTCGTCGCCGAGGCCATCGTCAAGGGCCTGCGCCGCAAGTCCTCGGTGGTCTGGGTCCCGGGCCAGTTCCGCTTCGTGATGTCCGCCCTGCGCCACGTCCCCCGCCCGATCTTCCGCAAGCTCAACATCTGACCCGCCCCGCGTCGTCGCGGCCGAGCCCGTCCCGGTGTGTCCTGGGCGGGCTCCCGTGTGCTCGGGAGCGGCGCCCTTCTACCCTGGAACCGCCTGGCCTACCGTGGCCCGGTTCCGGTTCCACCCGAAGAACGTACGAGGGGCGCGGCATGGGCAGCAGGGGCAATGTCGGGCTTACCGGGGGGATCGGGGCCGGGAAGAGTGAGGTGGCGCGGCGGCTGGCGGAGTTGGGTGCCGTGGTGATCGACTCGGACCGGATCGCGCGTGAGGTGGTGGCGCCGGGGACGCCGGGGCTGGCGGCGGTGGTGGCGGAGTTCGGCGAGGGGGTGCTGTTGCCGGACGGCTCGCTGGATCGACCGGGCCTGGGCCGGGTCGTGTTCGGATCGCCGGAGCGGTTGGCCGCGCTGAACGCGATCGTGCACCCGCTGGTCGGCGCCCGGGCGGCGGAGTTGACGGCCGCGGCCGGCGAGGACGCGGTGCTGGTCAACGATGTGCCGCTGCTGGCGGAGAACGACCTCGCGAAGCTGTACGACCTGGTCGTGGTCGTGGACGCGGCGCCCGAGACCCAGCTCGACCGGCTGGTCCGGCTGCGGGGTATGCCGGAGGCGGACGCTCGGGCCCGGATGGCCGCGCAGGCCTCTCGGGCGCAGCGGTTGGCCGTGGCCGATGTGGTGATCGACAACGACGGTCCGCTGTCGGCGCTGGAGCCGCAGATCCTGGCCCTGTGGGAGCGGCTGACGGGCGACTGAGGCCGCGGTCGCGCCCTGGTCGGCTTGATCGGTGTACCCGCCCGCTCCACTGGTTGTGTCCGGCGCGGAGGCCGCCGGCACGTTACGACCTCGGGGGGGGGGGGGGGGGGGGGGGGGGGGGGGGGGGGGGGGGGGGGGGGGGGGGGGGGGGGGGGGGGGGGGGGGGGGGGGGGG
>NZ_JBVHLU010000193.1:0-10509 GCF_055558835.1 Embleya sp. NPDC025285 | reverse complement strand
GCCCCCGCTCCCCCCCCCCCCCCCCCCCCCCCCCCCCCCCCCCCCCCGCCGGGGTGTCCGCTGTCGACACCGTCTCCCGCGCGGGCGCGGGGGACGGTGTCACGTCAGCGGATCATCGGAAGCGGAGCAGCTGAGCAGCGGAGCAGCGGAACAGTGGGTCCGCGGGTGCTCAGATCGCGGTGACCGTGAGGGTCGCGCTGTAGGTGCCGGGTGCGGTCGTGGTGGCCAGGTTCAGGCTCAGGTCGGCGCCGAGCACGGCGGTGCCGCGACCGTGGCCGGCCACCGCCCGGCCCAGGGTGCGCGCGGTCTTGACGCCGCCGTCGGCCGCGGGCGCCACCGGCGGGCCGGCGGTCACCTGCTGACCGTCGCCGGCCCGGACGACCTTCGGGGTCCAGCCCAGGGCCGAGCCGTCGAAGCCCGCGCCGCCCGCGCCGCCCGCGGCGGCGAAGTCGGTGACCTGGCCGCTGACGTTCCAGCCCGGGTCGGCCGTACGCAGGTCGGTGACCTGCACGGTGTTCAGCGCACCGGAACTGGCCAACCGGTCGCCCGCGGCGGTCAGTTCGGGCGAGGGCAGGGTGACCGTGCCGCCGTCGACGGTCATGGTCAGCCCGCCGGTGTTCTTGACGGTGGTGGTGATCACCTGGTTGCCGGACAGCGGGTCGCCGCCGCCCGGGTTCGTGGCCCCGCTCGTGGTGAGGGAGACCTGATCGATGGCCCAGAAGCGGCTGTTGGTGCCGGTGTAGCGGAACCGGATCTGCGCGGTCTCGGCGCCGGCCGGGACGTCGAGCGTCAGACGCTCGACCTGGTTGGTGTTCGCGCGGTAGGACTTGATCGGCTTGGGCGCGCCGCCGTCCCAGGACACATACACGTCGCCGGTCTGCGGGCCGTCGACCTGGTAGTCGCTGACGTAACTCAGCTCCGCCTTGGCCTTGCCCTCGACCGGGTAGGCCGGGGAGACCAGGGTCGAGTCGAACTGCCCGGCGGCGTGCGCCTTGTCGTCCCACTCGTCGGAGTCGGCGACGGCGAACACGTTGCGGCTGCGCACGTTGCCCTCGCGGGCCTGGGCGTTGCCCTCGGCGCGGGTGAAGAACTCGTCGGTGGTGAAGGACCAGCCGCGCCATTCGGTCACGCCGCCGGTGGGCATCGCCGAGTTGTCGATCGACCAGCCCTGTGGCGTGGTGTGGGTGAAGCCCTTGACGCCGGCGGGGATGCCGGTCTCGTCGACGCGCTCGGACAGGGTCGGTCGCAGCGCGTCGAAGGCGTCCGCCTTGATCTCGTCGATCGGCTGCCCGTCCAGGCCCCACGCCGGGTCGATCCGCACACCCTCGTGCTTGAGCACGGTGGGCGCGATGTCGACGAGGCGCACGTCGTCGCGCACGGTGCCGGCGGGCATGCCCCCGCCGTTCGCGATGACGAAGGTCTGGCGCTCCTGCGGGGTGTCGCCGCCGTGGCCGCCGGAGTCGGTGTGGCCGTGGTCGGTGGTGACCATGATCAGCCAGTCCTCCTGGGCGTAGGTCGCCCGACCGCGCAGCGCGTCGAGGACCCTGCCGACCCGGGTGTCGGCCTCGCGTACGGCCTGTGCGTACTCGACGCTGCTGCCCCCGTTGTTGTGGCCGGCCCCGTCGACCGCGTCCAGGTGCATGAACGCGACGTCGGGGTTGCCGGTGGACAGGTACTGCGCGGTGTCGGCGGTGGCGAGGTCGTCGTTCTCGTCGGTGGACACGCGCACGTCGACCTTCGGCGAGAAGATCTTCGACGAGATCGGCTCCCACGCGCCGACCACGAGGGTGGAGGCGGCCGGTTGGGCGGTCTCCAGGCGGGTCGCGAAGTCGGGGTACTTGTCGTACTGAGATCCGGCGAACGAGTTGTCGTGCACGCCGTGCTTGTCCGGCCATACGCCGGTGGCGATGGTGGACCAGCCGGGTCCGGAGACGGTGGGTGCGAACGGCTGCGCGTACAGGTTGCTCGACGCGGTCACGCCGCCGGCCATCAGTGCCTTGAGGTTGGGCGCGTCGCCGCTTCGCAGCTTGTCGAAGCGCAGGCCGTCGATGCCGATGACCAGCGTCTTGGCCTTCTTGGTGCCGCCGGGCAGCGACGGCAGGGTTTCGGCCGCGGCCGGCGAGGCGGCGAGCGCGGCGCCGGCCAGGGCGAGTGGAACGGCGACCGCGGCGACTGCGGCGGCGGCGATCCCGCGTTTGGCTCGGGTGGATCCGTACACTTCGATAACTCCCTCGGTGGATGAACCGGAGTGGGGTCGGGCCGCGGCGGGGGCAATCCGCCGCAGGCCCGCCGGGCCGACCGCGTTCGCGCGGTCGGCCCGGCTGTCTCGTGTTGCCTACCGCGCACCTGCGTACTGCGGGTGGAGCGGGTGTCGCGTGCCGAGCTCCCCGACGTGCGGCCCGAGTTGCCTGTCGTTGCGGCCGCCGCGCGAGAGTGTGCGCAACCACCATGCAACGAGTCGGGGATCGGCCATCCACGAACGGCCGTCGATCGGCTGAACAACGAGAGAACTTCCGGTCCGAACCCGTTATCGTTCCGTGATATTCACGGCCGGGGGTGACGTCAGCAGGGGATGTCCAGATCGATGGTGACCGGGTTCGACGGCCACTGGTAGGACGCCACGGCGAAGCTGCCGTGGACGGTCGAACCGCAGCCGACGCTGCCGCTCACGCCGGAGACCTGGATCGTGGTGCTCTGGAAGATCGCGTTCTGGGTCACCGCACCGAGCGAGACGCCGGCGACGTTGCCGGACAGCTGCAGGATCAGCGGCTTCGGCTGCGGCAGCGGACTGCCCGGCGACGGAGGCCCCGCCAGGCCGACCTGGCCGAAGAGTCGCACGTTCTCGCCGGTGACCTCTGCGCAGACCTTGGTCGCGAGGCCGGACTGGAGGCCGTACGTGCAGGTCACGGAGGGCGGAACGGGATCGGCGGTCGCGATCGGCGCGGCGGCGAGGATGCTCGTGCCGGCTATGCCCAGCGCTGCGATGGCCTGGATGCACTTCATGGGAAACCTCCGTTGTCGTGACGCCCGACGTCGGGCGTAGCCTTATGAGGTGTGACATTGCACATCTCACATGGCACATCCTGGCACGAGAACGAGCGGCCCATCGACCATCGAGGGTGGATGTCGCCGTGATCTGCGTTACACACAGAGTCTGCGGGCTATGACTTTGAGTCACAGCCGGCCGAATCGTCACTCTCCCGTCCCGACACCGGCAGGCTCGGGTCGCGGCGCAGCGCGTCCAGGACGGCGCGCACCGCCGCACGAGGCGGTGAGCCGCGGCGGATCGCCGCCGTGATCGTGCGCGTCTGGGGATTCGCGAGTTCCCTGGTGGCGACGCGATAGCGGCGGTCGACCGCCAACCCGGGCAACAACGCGATCGACAGCCCGGCCTCAACGTGCTGCAACGTCATCATGTAGTTGCTGAACCGGCACACCACGCGCGGCTCGAACCTCGCCTGCCGACACAGGCGCAAGGCGAGGTTCGCCATGTACGACTGCGGGATGTCGAACGCCCACGGCTCGTCCGCGTAGGCCGCGAGGTCCACCGCCCCGCGTCCGGCCGCGGGATGCTCGGGCGGGACCACCAGCAGGACCGGGTCGGTGGCCAGCGGCACGAGGTCGAGATCCGGCCCCAGGGGCAGTTCGTCGAAGTCCGTGGTCGTGATGATGATGTCCGCGTCACCATTTCGCAGCGCGGGCATGCTCGCGTGCGGCTCCAACTCCAGCAGTTCGACATCCAGGTGCGGATGCTCGCGCGCCAGACGGGTCACCGCCGGCACCGCCATGGTGTGGATCGCGCTCTGGAACGCCCCCAACCGCACCAGCCCGGCGGGTTCCTCGCCGAACCCGCGCAACTCGGCCTCGACGCCGTCCATGTGATCGAGGATCGCCTGCGCCCGCCGCGCGAGGATCAGCCCGGCCGAGGTCAGCCGCACCCGCCGTCCGGTGCGTTCCAGCAGTTGGGTGCGCGTCTCCGCCTCCAGCACGGCGAGCTGCTGGGACACGCTGGACGGGCTCAGGTTGGTGGCCTGGGCGACCGCCCGGATGGTGCCCAGCGTGTCCAGCCGGCTCAGCAGGCGCAGTCTCCAAGGGTTCATCACGCCCTCATTGTCGGCATCCTTGTGCGGTTTTACCGAACAGCACGGCCGGAATCGTGAGATGGACGTGTCGCTCGAACGCGACCTACGGTCGTGGACATGGCTGCTTCGAGCACCACCCCGCCGTCCACCGAAACCTTCTGGGCCGACGCCCGGCGCCACCTCGTCCGCTACGGCGGCGAGTTCACCCGCGAGATCATCGACCACGCCGCCGGGAGCTTCGTCTTCACCGCGGACGGCCGGAAGATCCTGGACTTCACCTCCGGCCAGATGAGCGCGATCCTGGGCCATTCGCACCCGGAGATCGTCGCGACCGTCCGGCGCCAGGTGGCGACCCTGGACCACCTCTACAGCGGCATGCTCAGCCGCCCGGTGGTCGACCTCGCCCGCCGGCTGGCCGCCACGTTGCCCGCGCCGCTGGAGAAGGCGCTGCTGCTGACGACCGGCGCCGAGTCGAACGAAGCCGCGATCCGGATGGCCAAGCTCGTCACCGGCAGGTACGAGATCGTCTCGTTCGCCCGATCCTGGCACGGCATGACCCAGGCCGCCGCGTCCGCCACCTACAGCGCGGGCCGCAAGGGCTACGGCCCCGGCGCACCCGGGAACTTCGCCATCCCGGTTCCGAACGCGTACCGGCCCGACTTCACCACGGCCGACGGCGCACTGGACTGGCGCCGTCAGTTGCACGTGGCCTTCGACCTGATCGACGCGCAGTCGACCGGCAGCCTGGCCGCGTGCCTGGTCGAACCCATCCTCAGCTCGGGCGGCATCATCGAGCCGCCACCCGGGTACTTCGCGGCCCTGCGGGACAAGTGCCGGGAACGCGGCATGTTGTTGATCCTCGACGAGGCCCAGACCGGCCTGTGCCGCACCGGGTCCTGGTACGCGTTCGAGCGCGACGGCGTCGTCCCCGACATCCTCACGCTGTCCAAGACGCTCGGCGCGGGACTGCCGCTCGCCGCCGTGGTCACCAGTGCCGAGATCGAGCAGGAGGCGTACGACCGCGGGTTCCTGTTCTTCACCACGCATGTCGCCGACCCGCTGCCGGCGGCGGTCGGCAACACCGTGCTGGACGTGCTGATCGCCGACCGGCTCGACGAGCGCGCGCGAACGCTCGGCGCGTTCCTGCGGCAGGGCCTGACGGACATCGCCGCGCGCCATCCGGTCGTCGGTGACATCCGCGGCCGGGGCCTGCTGGCCGGGCTCGAACTCGTCGTCGACCGCGAGACGAAACAAAGTTCGGACGCGTTGGGCGCGCGGGTCACCCGGCGCTGCCTGGAACTGGGCCTGCACATGAACATCGTGCAGCTCCCGGGCATGGGCGGGGTCTTCCGGATCGCGCCTGCGCTGACGGCGACCGAGGACGAACTCGCGCTCGGCCTGACGATCCTGGACGAGGCGATCGGCGACGCCTGCGCCACGCGCTGAGCACACCGACTCCGCGCGCCCACCGACGAACCGCGGCGTGCCGTTCGACGCCGGTCGAACGAGGGTTGCGCAAAGGGGAGTTCGTCAGCCGGCCGGGCCGGCGAACGCACCGAGGGCGAGGCGGGCGAAGCGTTCGCCGATGCGCAGGAGGGTGGCCGAGTCCGGGTGCAGGTCGTCGGGCAGCGGCAGTTCGGCGTGGTCCGCCTCGCCGTAGAGCTCGAGGCCGTCCAGGTAGTGCAGGTTCGGGTCGGCGGCCGCGCGCTGCCGAACGATCCGGGCCAACTCGTCCCGGATCACGGTGAGGGTCAGCTTCCCGGCGGCGGTCTGCGCGGGATCGCCGGTGGCGACGAAGCGCAGACCCCCCTCACTCATCGCGCCGAAGTCCGCGGCGCTGGGTCCCGGGGTGTTCTCGTGGATGGGGCAATGGATCGGCGAGACCACCAGCAGGGGGGTGGTGGGATGCCCTTCACGGATCGTGTCGAGGAAACCGTGGACGGCCGGACCGAAGGCACGCAACCGCATCGCGTCGGTGTTGACGATGTTGATGCCGACCTTGACGCTGATCAGGTCCGCCTCGGTGTCGCGCATGGCGCGGGCGGTGAACGGGTCGAGCAGGGCGCTGCCGCCGAAGCCCAGATTGATCAACTCCACCTTGCCCAGAGCCGCCGCTCGGGCGGGCCAGGTCCCGGTCGGGGTGCGGGCGTTGGAGCCGTGACTGATCGAACTGCCGTGGTGCAGCCAGACCTTGCGGTCGCCGGCCGGTGGCAGGTGTACGGGGGCGTTGGTACGCAGGGCCACCAGCAGGGTGGTCTCGTCGTGCGGCAGCCAGATCTCGACGTCCTTCTCGTCGCCCGGCAGCCCGGTGAAGCGCAGTGTCCGCACCGGGCCGGTTCGGGTCTGTGTGGTTCCGGAGACCGGGTCGATGGTGAGTGTGTCGCCGTCGGTCGTGCCGGCCCGACCCGCGAGCCGCCCGTCGACCAGCAGCTCGTACACCCCGTCCGGGCGCGGCGGCGCTCCGACGTAGACCCGTTTGCCGGCCACGACGTCCAGCTCGACGGCGGTGGCCCGGGTGCGCAGGGCCAGTCGTACGCCGGAGGGCTGCGACTGCGCCATGGCGAGCTGGTCGTCGGGGATCTGCTCCCGGGCGCGTGCGGGCAGCCGGTGGGGCAGGACGCCGCGTTCGGTGTGCTCCACGTCGAGTGCGCCGCGCAGGAGTTCGGCGGTGATGGGGGTGGTGGTCCAGTCGTCCTCGGTGTGGATGCGTTCGGTGCTCATCTGCTCGGTGCTCGTTTCCTCGGTGCCCATTTCCGCGGTCTCTCCGATCAGGGCGTCGCCCGGCGGTGGGGTCGGTGGATGAGGCGGGTCGCTCAGGAGTCGGCGGGCCAGGTGCGCAGCAGCACGTCGAGCGCGTTGAGGATCTCGGTCCAGCTCTCCTGCGAGTCGGGGGCGCTGTGACCGAAGCCGCCCGCGCTCTCCAGCCCGACGTAACCGCTGAAGACGCTGCCCAACAGCCGCACCGCGTGGGTCTGCCGGGGTTCGGCCAGGTCGTATCCGCGCAGGATCGCCCGCATCATCTGCGCGTGCCGGACGCCGGCACCGGCGGCCGCGGTCTCCGGGTCGAGCCGGAACCGGGCGGCCTCGAAGCGGCCCGGGTGCGCGAGGGCGTAGTCGCGGTAGACGTTCGCGAACGCGATCAGTGCGTCCTTGCCGGCCCGTCCGGCCACCGCGGTGGAGACGAGGTCGGCGAGTTCCTCCAGGGCGAGCAGGGCGATCCTGGTCTTGAGGTCATGGGCGTTCCTGACGTGCGAGTACAGGCTCGCGGTCTTGACGCCGAACCGACGGGCGAGCTCGGCGGGGGTCGCCTGCTCGAAGCCGATCTCGTCGGCCAGCTCCGCCCCCGCCCGGACCAGACGCTCCGTGGTCAGCCCCACTCGTGTCATGCCCACTCTCCGAGTCCTCCGCCAATCCTGCCTTAGAGGATTATGCGCATGCCTAATTGCATTAGGCAATCTGGCGTGTGTCTTGGTTCGCCGGTTCGGGACACATCCAGGGGAGCGATCACGGACGTCGGCGGTTCGTCGGCCTCGGAGACCTCGCGGTCCGGACCGGGACGGATGGGCGGTCGCCGGCCCCGGCCGGCAGCGGTCGGCCATTCGGCGTAGCTCGACGCGCGGATGGGCCGACCGTGCTGGTCGACTGATCCGGCACCCCGACAACATCCAGCAGCGGAGGCCGACATGGCGATCGTCGTGATTCTCGAAATGCCCGGTATGACCCAAGCGATGTACGAGGCGAGTGCGGACAAGGTGACCGGCGGTCGCGGCCCGGTCGAGAAGCCCGCGGACTGGCCGGTGCCGGGCCTGATCTCGCACACCTCCGCCGCCACCCCCGAAGGCTGGTTCGTCGCCGACGTGTGGGAGTCCGAGGAAGCGTTCGAGCGGTTCAGCGAGATCATCATCCCGATCCTGCGCGACCTCGGCGTTCCGGACGTGCAGCCGCGGATCTACCCGGTATTCACCGTGGTGACCCCGTAGACCGTCTGCCGAACGGTCCTTCCGGGCTTGTCGAGATCACCGGGCTGCCGGGGGCAACGGTGACAAGGTCCGATTCTCCCGGATCTCCCGGATCTCCCGGCCTCGCGGGAGGTTGCGACCATCACCGGGCCGCGGGCGCACACCACGCAAGAGCCGGCCGGGTCCGGCGGCGAGGTGCCGGGGCGGGGGTGGTGTCGAGTGGGGGCCGGTGCGCCCTCGCCTGCGGGCGGGGGCGCACCGGTGTGCTTTCGGGCCGGTTCGGTCAGGGCCGTCGGCTCATGGGCGGGTGCGGAACCGGGGGGTCAGGGGGTGGTGTTCCGGACCGTGTTGTACATCGCCTGGGTGAGGTCGCCGAAGCCGTTGGACATCAGGTAGGGGCCGTAGGCCCAGTTGGGGGTGCCGCCGTGGACGATGGCCCAGGCTGCCTCCCACCAGGGCGAACTGCCCGTGGCGTTGGTGAAGCGGGAGGTGACCGCGATCTGGGTGCCGGTGCCGGTGGCGGGGTCGAAGTTCATCAGCCAGGGGCCGCCGCTGGAGCCGGGGGACATCGCCGAGGCCATGTCGTGGGCCAGGTTGATCGTCGAGTCGTCGATGGTCGTGCCGCGGGCGTACATCAGGGACCGGCCGTCGAAACCGCGTCGCAGTGAGGGGGCGACGCCGAAGTCGGCGGACGTGGTGCCGTCGCTGTTCCTGGTCCAGTACCAGTTGCGGGTGTTGTCGGTCGGATAGCCGAACTGGTGGAGCCAGAGCGGGTTGGCGGCCACGCCGAAGGCGATGTTCTGGCCGCCGGTGATCTGTTGGATCGGCGTGGGGTCGCCCGGGCGTTCGACGGTCGCCATCGCGACGTCACCGCCGGACCGGAAGGTGCTGTCGGCGTCCCAGGTGGGGGTGATCCAGGCACGGGTGACGCCCCAGACGCCGTAGGGCGCGACGTCGTTGCCGGGCATGGGCGCGTTGCTCTCGTCGGTGCCGGTGAAGCGGGGTACGTTCGCGCCGTTGAAGGCGGGGATGAACACCGCGTTGGTGATCACGTCGTCGCCCAGTCCCGCACGGAGGTTGGCCGTCACCTTGAAGCAGTGGCCCGCGGTGACGATGGTACTGCGGTTGGCGCTGGTGATCACGTTCGCGGAACACGCCGAGGGCACGAGCGCGCCGTCGAAGGAATTGCGATACACCATCAGGAGCTTGCCGGTGGTCCGGGAGATCTTGCCCTGGCCGGTCCACGGTCTGCTCAGGTCGTCCCAGCCGCCCGGCGGCGGGAACGCGTCGGCGCCGTCCGAGTTGAGGCCGTACTTGGCGATCCGCGCCAGATTCCAGTAGCCGACCTCGGCCTGGAGCATCGCCGCGTGGTTGACGGGGTCGGCGGCGACCAGGCGCGGCAGTTCGACCGGGGCGCCGGCGTCGGCGTGCGCCGCGGGCGTCGCGGTCAGCACCGCGGCGGTGAGGGCGAGCACGCCCACCACCGTGGCGATCTTGCTTCGTAACGTGCGTCGTACGTGCATGGAGTGGTCCATGTCCTCTCGAAAGGGCAAGGCCACAAGGGCCGTTGCCTCGGGGGAGCGGGGGTCGGAGCGGAAGCCCGTCGAGATCGAACCTGTTCATGACCGGTCGGTCGGTCATAAGGTGTTCATCCGGGGCGCAACTGTCAAGACCACCAGGTGGTTTGACTCTCCAACAGAGGTGATCGATGGCACGACCGGCGGGACCGGGCCGTGAGGCGTTGTTGCGGGCGGGACTCGAAGTCGCGGACGCACGCGGGTTGTCCAGGATGTCGGTGAACGCCGTGGTGGAGACGGCGGGCATGGCGAAGGGCAGCTTCTACCAACATTTCAAGGATCGCCGCGGCTACCTCGTGGCACTGCACCGCAGGTACCACGGCGGCCTGGAGGAGCGCGTCCTGGCCGAGGTGGAGGGCCTCGCGCCGGGCCGCGAACGCCTGGTGGCCGGCGTGCACGGCTACCTGGACGCCGGCCTGGCGACCACCGGTACCCGTGCACTGCTGGTCCAGGCCCGTACGGACCCCGATCTCTTCGAGGAGACCCGCGAACGCAACGCCCGCACCAGGGCCCTGGTCCTGCCCGAACTCGTGGCCCTGGGCTGGGATCCACCGGAGCCGATGGCGCACCTGCTCGTCGCGATGGTCTTCGACATCACCCTCGAGGAACTCGTCGCCGGCCGCCGCGACGACCTGCGGGAGGCGCTGCTGCGGCTGCTCGTGCGCTGATCCGCACAGTCGAGCCGCGCGGCTCACGCGCTCGGGCCGGGTCGTTCGCGCCGTCCGCGAGGGCGCCTCGGCGCCGCGTGCGCGTCGAGCGACGGTGCCATCCGGCCCGCCGGACCGGACGTGAACGTCGCAGCCCGGGCACCGATCGGATCAACTGTTCGAGGGCGTCGGGATCCGCGCGCAGGGCCTTGGCGGTGCGGGCCAGGTCCTCCACCAGTGCGGG
>NZ_JBVHLU010000192.1:0-10562 GCF_055558835.1 Embleya sp. NPDC025285 | reverse complement strand
CCGGAACTGGTCGGCACCCGGATCCACAACCGGGTCGCGTTGTTGTCCGACTGGCACAGCTGGTGGGCCCTCGAACTCGACTCGCACCCCTCCGACGCAGTCCGCCACCCGGACCGCGCACTCGACCACTACGCCGCGCTCTTCGACCTCGGCGTCGGCGTCGACGTCGTGCACCCCTCGGCCGACCTGTCCGGCTACGGCTTGGTGGTCGTACCGAGCCTCTACCTCCTGTCCGCAGAACACGGCGCGAAGCTCTCCCGGTTCGTCGCCGACGGCGGCTCGATCGTGGTGTCCTTCTTCAGCGGCATCGTCGACGAACACGACCGCGTACATCTCGGCGGCTACCCCGGTCCGCTGCGCGAGGCGTTGGGCGTGTCCGTCCAGGAATTCTGGCCCACCGACGTGGGCCGGACGTTCGCGCTGCGCACACCGGGAGCAGCGGAGCCAGAGTCCGGCACCGCCGACCTCTGGCGCGAGGATGTCACGCTCAAGGGCGCCCGCACGGAACTGGAATTCGTCGGTCCCCAGTGGGAAGGACGTCCGGCCACCACGGTCCACTCGTACGGCGCCGGCACCGCCCGCTACATCGCGACCCGCCCGGACGCCACCACGATGCGCACCCTGTTGGCCCGCGCGTGCGCCGACGCGGCCGTCGACCCCGTCCTGCCGGACCTGCCGGCGGGCATCCAGGCGGCCATCCGCCGGCGCGAGGGTTACGACGTCCTGATTCTCCTCAACCACACGGGATCGACCCACGACGTCGAACTCCCCACCGCACGGCGCGATCTGCTCGCCGACGATCACCGCCTCACGCACCGAACCACCCTGGCCCCGCGAGGAGTGGCCGTCCTGGGATCACTGCCGACCGAGCACGGCGACACGGGGCCGTTGCTCGAGACCGAGTGACCGTGGCGGCGGTGAGTCCGTCTGCCACGGGCGGGATGCGGCTCCCCGCGCCCGTCGGGCCGGAGCGCTGGTGATCGCCGCTTCCATGATCGGCGGTGTCGTCGCCGGACCCGCGCTGGGCAAGGCCATCGAATGGTCCGGCGTTCGCACCGTCCCGCTGCTCCTGTCCGGCATTTCCGCACTGTGCGTGGCCGCCACGCTCTGGCTGAGCCGTGCCACGGCCACACCACCCGACCACCACAACTCACCGATCCACTTCGAGGAGACCCCGAATGAGTGCTCTCACCACGACCGTTGACGGGTTCGCGCTCAATGGCGAGCCATTCCGGATCATCTCCGGGGCCATGCACTACTTCCGCATCCACCCCGACCAGTGGGCCGACCGGCTGCACAAGGCCCGATTGATGGGGCTCAACACGGTGGAGACCTACATACCGTGGAACCTGCACCAGCCGACCCCGGATGCCATCGATCTGGACGGCCTGCTCGATCTGCCCCGCTACCTTCGACTGGCCAAGGAGGAAGGGCTGCACGTCCTGCTGCGTCCCGGCCCGTACATCTGCGCGGAATGGGACGGCGGCGGCCTGCCCGCGTGGCTGACCGACGACCCCGGCATCCGACTGCGCAGCAGCGATCCCCGCTTCACCAAGGTATTCGATCGCTACCTCGATCTGCTGCTGCCGGCGCTCCTCCCGCACCTTGCGGCGGCAGGCGGTCCCGTGATCGCGGTACAGGTGGAGAACGAATACGGCGCCTACGGCGACGACACCGCCTACCTCCAGTACGTGGAACAGGCGCTGCGCACCCGCGGCGTCGGCGAATTGCTCTTCACCTGCGACCAGACCCACCAAAACCATCTGGCCGCGGGAAGCCTGCCGGGCGTCCTGGCGACAGGCACGTTCGGCAGCAATGTCGCCCGCAACCTGGAGCGGCTGCGCACCCACCGGAGCAGCGGGCCACTCATGTGTGCCGAATTCTGGATCGGCTGGTTCGACCACTGGGGCGAGCCGCACCATGTGCGCGATGCCGCCGATGCCGCCGCCGACCTGGACGCACTGCTCACCGCGGGCGCGTCGGTCAACATCTACATGTTCCACGGCGGCACCAACTTCGGCTTCACCAACGGCGCCAACCACGATCACGCCTACACCCCGATCGTCACCTCGTACGACTACGACGCCCCGTTGTCCGAATCCGGTGACCCCGGCCCGAAGTACCACGCCTTCCGCGAGGTCATCGCCCGCCATGCTCCGGTCCCGGACGAACCGGTGCCGGCACCCGGGCCGAAACTGCCCGCCACCGTCGTCGATCTGGACCGCCGGACCCCGCTGCTCACGAACGCCGGCGTGCTGGCCGCCCCGGTCCGTACCACCGAGCCGCCCACGTTGGACGCGCTGGGCGTACGTGCCGGCCTCGCGCTCTACCGCACCACGTTGCCCGTCGCCGGCGAAGGAGTGCTGCACTTCGCGGAGGGGGTCGGCGATCGGGCCCGCGTCTACATCGACGGTTCGCCCGTCGGCGTCCTGGAACGCGAACGCCACGAAGAGAGCCTCCCGGTCCACGTACCCCGCCCCGGAGCCACCCTCGAGGTGCTGGTGGAGAACATGGGGCGAGTCAACTACGGGCCACGCATCGGTGATCCGAAGGGACTGCTCGGGCCGGTCTCCTTCAACGGCACCATCCTGAACGAATGGGACACCCACCCCCTCGCGTTGAACGACCTGGGCCCACTCACCTTCGGTCCCGCCGACGACACACCGCCGGGCACGCCCTCCTTCCACCACGGAACCTTCGACGTCGACACCCCCGCCGACACCTTCCTCTCCCTCTCCGGCTGGACCAAGGGCCAGGCCTGGATCAACGGGTTCAACCTCGGCCGCTACTGGAACCGCGGCCCTCAGCGCACCCTCTACGTGCCCGCTCCCACCCTGCGCACCGGGAGCAACGAGCTCGTCCTGCTCGAACTGGACGCCACGACTCGACCACAGGCGTGGCTGGTCGACACCCCCGACCTGGGTGTGGCGCAATCGTGAAGCG
This sequence comes from Embleya sp. NPDC025285, assembly GCF_055558835.1. Taxonomy (NCBI): domain Bacteria; kingdom Bacillati; phylum Actinomycetota; class Actinomycetes; order Kitasatosporales; family Streptomycetaceae; genus Embleya; species Embleya sp. NPDC025285. Next base: position 7,619 of record NZ_JBVHLU010000192.1, on the reverse strand, counting down.
AACCGTGCCGGAGCCGAGCCGGTCACGGCCGACGTCGCCCGGATATCCGGCGGTTCGAACTCGGCCCCGTGCTCCCCGTGTTGGGGCAAGCGCGCATCTCGGGTGTGTGTGGGGGGAGTTCGACGATCCGAGCTTCCTATACTGAGCGAATGTCGACACCGGAGTTTGTGCTCGCGCTGCGGGAGAAAATCGGTACCGCGCCCCTGTGGCTTTCGGGGGTGACCGCGGTGGTGGTGCGGGAAGCGCATGTGTTGTTGGTTCGGCGGGCGGACAACGGGGCTTGGACGGCGGTCACCGGGATCATCGATCCCGGTGAGCAGCCGGCGGACGCCGGGGTGCGGGAGGTCCGCGAGGAGGCGGGCGTCGAGGCCGTTCCGGAGCGGCTGGCGATGGTCGACGTCACCGAGCCGATCGTCTACGTCAACGGGGACCGGACGCAGTATCTCAACCTGGTGTTCCTGTGCCGATGGCGTGCGGGTGAGCCGCATCCGGCGGATGGGGAGAACACCGAGGCCCGTTGGTTCCCGCTGGACGAACTGCCGCCGATGTCCGCCACCATGCGGGCCCGCATCGACGCCGCGGTCGGCCCGGGGGCGGAGGCGCGGTTCCAGGTCACGGAGGACCGACTCGGGGCGCTGTGACGGCGGCGGACGTGGCCGTGCGGATCAGGGCAGCGGGCTGGGGCGCGAGGTGAGGTCGTTGAGGAAGCCTTCGAGGGCGAAGGTGGCCGTGCCGAGGCACACCGCGTTGTCCGGGAGTTCGGACAGGCTCAGGGTGACCGCGGCGAAGGGTTGCTCGAGGGCGTAGTGCGCGGCGGCGTCGCGTGTGGCGGTCAGCAGTGGTTCGCCGAGGCGGTCGGCGACCCAGTCGCCGAGCACGATCCTGGCCGGGTTGAGCATGTTGATCAGGGTGGCGACCGATGCGCCGAGGTGGCGGCCGGTGTCCTCGACGACCCGCAGCGCCGTGGGGTCGTGTCGGCGGGCCGCGTCGGCGACGGCCTCGATCGCGGCGATCTGGTCGTCGATGGTGAGGATCGGGTTGTGCGGGTCGATCTCGCGCAGGGTCCGCAGGATGCCGGGTGCGCCGACGTATGCCTCCACGCATCCGCGGGCGCCGCATCGGCAGGTCCGTCCGTCCATGACCAGGATGATGTGGCCCCATTCGCCGGCGCTGTTGGTGGCGCCGCGGTAGAGCGTTCCGTCGATGGCGACGCCGACGCCGACGCCGGTGCGCAGGGTGACGACGGCGAGGTCGTCGACGTCGCGTCCGGCGCCGAACCACAGTTCGGCCACGGTGCTGGCCTTGAGCGGGTTGTCCACGTAGAGGGGGAAGTCGAGTCGTTCGGCGAGGAGGGCCTTCATGGGGACGTCGCGCCAGTGTCCGTAGACGGCGAGGACGGAGACGCCGCCCTCGCGTTCGACCAGTCCGGGCAGGCTGACCCCGATGCCCAGGACCCGGTCGGGATCCACGTCCGGGGTCGTCAGGAGGTCGTCCACGCCCAGCGCGATGTGTTCGACCACGTCGCCCGGGGAGCTGCCCCGCGGGTCCATCCGTCGCTCGACGGCGCGCAGCACGTTCATCGCGAGGTCGTACAGTTCGAGACGGACGAAGTCCTCGGAGACGTCGACGCCGACCAGCAGGCCGCGCTCGGCGTTGACCGCCAGGCGTGCCCGGGGGCGGCCGCCGCCGGAGTCCTCCCGCCCGACCTCGACCAGGACGCCGACGTCGAGGAGCTCGCCGGTCAGGTTGGCGACCGTGGCCGTGGACAGTCCGGTCGCGGTCGCGATCTGTTGCCGGCTCACGTGCTCGCCGGCCGCGTAGGTGCTCTGCAACACCTCGAACCTGTTGTGCCGGCGGATGTCCCGTGCCGTTCGCTTGAGCATGAAACTCCTCGCCCGTCTGGTCGGTCTCCCCTTATTCTAAGTCCCGGAAGATACTATTTACACCTGTTGGACCAAGGGGTAGTTTGGATCTGGGAAGAGCCCGAAACCCCCCGGCACGGCACGACCGCTCGGCCGCAGGCCGAGCTGCACGATGTGGAGGCACCCGAGATGTGCCCATACCGAAACGCCGGCGTCATCGACGCCACGGAGCGTCGCGTCGATGTCGCGACCGGCGGATCGCGGGCGGTCGTCCGGGGCCGGGGCCGCCGCCCCGCACCGTCGCTCGACCGACGGCACGCCGTGATCTCGCTGCCTGCCCGGGACGTCCGGGTCGCCGACGCCCGCCGCTTCACGGGCGCGGTACTCGCCCGCTGGGGTCTGGTCGGCGACGATCGGGACTCCGCGGTCTTGATCGTCGGCGAGTTGACGGCGAACGCGGCGCAGTACGGCCGGAGCGTCATGACCGTTCGCCTGGTCCTGGACGCGGGCGTGCTGAATATCGCGGTGGACGACCACGGGGACCACGGCGTCGGGCGTCGGCCGCGGGTCTGCGACCCCGACGAGCACGGCCGGGGCATGGACATCGTCGGATTCCTCGCCGGCGGGGTGGACGTCGAAGACTGCGGTGCCGGCCACACCGTCCGGGCGATGCTGCCGGTCGCCGCCCCCGTCTCCGAATCCCTGCGCAACGATGCTCCGGCGATGGCGGGCTGACACTGCCCGGCCGCTCCCGGCACCCAAGACACGCTTGTGCGCACGCTGAAGACCCGTCCTGCCGATCCCGTCTCGCTCGCGAGCGCGATTCGGCCGTTCAGCTCGGCGCGTGGCGTCGCGTGCTGCGGTCGTGTGGCGTCGAGGGAGCGTCAGCGGGCTTGCTCGCCGAGCAGGGCCACGGTCTCCCGCAGGCGCTCGCACGCCCAGTCGTACTGCGCGGTGCCGGTGTGCGCCCGAAAGTTCGTCTCGATGATCTGGACCAGAGCCAGGTGCAGGTTGTACAGCCGCCGGCGGGTCCGCTCGGCGGGGGTGAAAGGCCGGTGGCCGTAGCCGCGGATGAAAGCCGCCGAGTTCCCGTAAGCGCCGGACTCGCTCCCGGCGAAGCCGAACTCCATCAGCGGATCGCCGTAGAACGCCCGCTCGTGGTCCACGATCGCCACGATCCGGCCGTCGCGCACCATGCAGTTGCCGGGCCACAGGTCCCACTCCACGAACCGGGGCTCGGTCACCTCGTCCAGCGAATCGGCGTGGGCGGCCACGACTTCGCGGATCACGTCGTAGCCGTGGCGCAGGTCGACGCCACGTCGTTCGCCGTCGCCCAGCAACTCCTCGACCATCCGCAGGAAGGCGGCGCGCCACGTGCTTTCGCCCGGTCCTGTCAGCGGGCCGAAGGCGGTGCCCGGGATGCCGTTCAGCTCGCGGGTGATCGCGCCGAGCGCCTCGTCGTACGCGTCGATCTCCGTCGCGGTCAGGGTGTTCCTGACGGCGTCGAGGTTGTCCGCGTCCACATACGTCATGAAGAAGTAGTCGGCGTCGCACAGTTCATGGCTTCGATCGGCGAAGTCGACCGCCGGCACCGGCACTTTCGTGTGCTCCCGGATCAGCCGCAGCGCCGCCAGTTCGGTGGCCATGGCGCCGCGCTCGTAGGTCATGACCTCGACATCCGGCGGCGGCGCGATCTTGAGGACGACCTGCGCGCCGCATCGCAACCGGATCCGATAAGCCACATTGAAGCAGCCGTCGCCCAGTTCGCCGACCCAGTCCTCGGCCGGGTCGCACACCTGGTCCGGGCCGTAGGCGCGGGCGACCATCGCGCGCAGCGCCTCGACGGGCTGCCGGTTCTTGGTGATGCTCTCCATCAATCCTCCACCCAGAGCATGATGTGAAAATAGCACCGGGACGGCGGGGGTCCGGTCGGTATTTGCCGAGGCGAGCCGTCTGCGCGCCCGCCGGGTTGTTGTACGAAAGAAACGAAGCACTGCAGACACGGGCGCAACCCCCGCTCCGGACGGGGCGCGTCCGGAGCGGGGGCGGGAGATGGCCTCCGGTGAGGCCGGCTAGCCGATGTACCAGCGTTGCAGTGCGGAGCCGGTGTCGGACTGCACGGTCGCCTTGGCGCCGTTGCTGGCCGAACCTGCGGTGAGCAGGAGGCCGCTGCCGGCGGAGGCGATCGTGTGGTCGTCGCCGATCGGGGTGATCTTCCAGCGTTGGGCGGGTTGGCCGTTGCATGTGCGCTGGACGACGGTGGTGCCGGCCCCACCGGTCGCCTCGGCGCACTTGTTGGAGGTCTTACTGGTCACGGTGTAGGTGCCGTCGGACTGGGGGGCGATGGTCCAGGTCTGGTTGTTTCCGCGATTGGATGCCCACATGACCAGGTCCGTGCCGTCGGACGTGGAGCCGGCGCTGTCCAGCGCGACGCCTTCGGTCTCGATGGTGTGAACGCCCTCCACGGTCCGTACGGTGCCGGGCCACGGAACGCCCGGGGCGGGGTGGTAGGCGATGCCGGCCGCGGTCCAGCGCTGCCCGTGCTGGGCCAGGCGCTGACGGAAGTTCTTCCAGTCGCGGGCGGCTTGGGGGGTCCATCCGACCTCGGCGAGGGCGGGGAGGCGGGGGAAGCTCATGTAGTCGGCGTAGGCGTGGGGTTCGGGCCAGCGGGTGGTCGGGGTGGGCAGTGAGCTGCTGCCCTCGTAGGCGCGGTCGGCCCACAGGGCGGCCTCGACGCCGGCGATCCTGTCGGCCGGGACGATGCAGTCGGTGCCGTCCATCTTGCCGGTGATGGTCGCCGGGTCCCAGTTGTAGGACCGCTCCACCGGCACGTATCCGGACCAGCTCAGGCCGTAGGGGGTGGAGACGTCGTACTTCATGTCCAGGTAGGCGTGGTCGGACGGGGACATGACGAACTTGGCGTCCTGGGCGACCCCGTTGCGGGTGGAGACGATGCTCGCGCTCTCCTCAGCGGTGCCGATGGTCTTGCGGTCGTCGTCCTCTCCCCAGTACTGCATGATGCTGCCGGCGGGGATGTCGGCGTTGGCGAGTTCGTTCCAGCCCATCACCGTCTTGTGGCGTCCTGTGGTCGCCTCGGTGGCGGACTTGACGTAGGAGGCGTACTGGTCCGGCGGGGTGTGCGGGGCCTCGTCGCCGCCGAGGTGGATGTAGGGGCCGGGGGTGAGCTTGGCGACCTCCTTGATGACGGCCTTCAGGAAGCGCCTGGTGTTGCCCTGGTGTGTCCCGTCCGCCAGGCAGTAGGTGCTGATGCCGACGTCGAAGCCGGAGTAGAGCGGCTTCGCCTTGTCGTCGCAGTTGAGTTCGGGTATCGAGGCCAGGGCGGACATGGTGTGGCCGGGGCCGTCGATCTCGGGTACCACCGTCATGAAGCGGGACGTGGCGTAGGAGACGATCTCCTGGTAGTCGGCCTTCGAGTAGTACCAGTCGGTGCCGCCGGTGTGTCCGCTCTGCGTGCTCGCGCCGACCTTGGTCAGGTCGGGCAGGGCGTCGATGGCGATGCGCCAGCCCTGGTCGTCGGTCAGGTGCAGGTGGAGGGTGTTGATCTTGTACGCCGCGGCCTCGTCGATGTAGCGCTTCACCTGGGCGACCGGGTAGAAGCGGCGCGCGACGTCCAGCATCACGCCGCGGTATTCGTACCGGGGCGAGTCGGAGATCTGCACGGGCGAGACGGTCCAGGCACGGGACTGCCTGGTCCGGGACTCGACCTCGGCGGGGAGCAATTGACGCAGGGTCTGCACACCGCGGAACAGGCCCTGGGCCCCGTGTGCCTTGACGACGACACCGTTCTTGCCGGAGGTGATGGTGTACCCCTCGGCTCCCAGCTTCTTGGGGCCGTTGGGGTCGAGGACGACGGCGTTCTTCGGGGCGTGGGTGTCCTTGACGACTCGCAGGTCGTAGCCCGTCGCGGGAGCGAGCAGCTTGGAGAGGTAGGTTCCCACGCCCACCGCCTCCGAGTCCCGGGACAGGACGGAGATCCGGGTCTGGGGGGTGAGGGAGAACCCCTCGCCCGCCACCGCTTTCTGCGAGACCGGCTGCGGCACCAAGGCGTAGGGAGCTGAGGCGGGTGTGGGGGGAGCGGCGGAGGCCTCGGAGAGCGTGGCCGTGAGCGGGAGGGTGACGGCGGCTGTGGCGAGTGCGACGAGGCGTCTGCCTCGTCGGTGCAACCAGCGCATGGTCGGCTCCTTCGGACAAGAAGGCACGGGGACCGCACACCAGGATGGGGCGGTCGGGAGTGTGCGATTGGTGTCGGCGGCGACGGTGCTGTGTGGTGCTCGTGCACAGGCACCGGACCACGGGGGTCCGATCCGGCGCACTCAGTGCAACCCGCCGACTCCTGCCGCGCTGCCGGCCGCTCATGGTGGGCAGCGAAACACGCGGCACGTAACGCAACTGAGCGCGATGATGCTTGTAATTGCTTGAATCAAGCGCTTTGTGAGCAACTTCAAGCATGAAGGTGCCAGGGTGCTCGGGGGGTGTCAAGGCTTGAGCCCCCGCGACTTTGCCAATTCGTGGGGAACATGCCTCAGTCGGTCGACGGAGGGTTTCGGGGTGTGCACGCCCTCGTCGCCGCGGCGCAGTCCTGGCTGCTCACGCGGGCACCTCGGCGATGTCGGCCCGGGCGAAGGGCACAGGTGAGTCGAGGTGTTGCGCAGAGATGTCAGGCCGCGCACGGACGCCTATCCGCATGCCGAGATCCCTCTCGGCCTTCCGGGCAGGGGATTGACGCCCGCGTCGACGGCCTCCGAGATGCTTGACAGTGCTTGAACACACTCATGTGACGCGGATATTGCGCATCTTCGAACATCCACGTGCAGGCCAGGGTTCAGGTCGAGATCCGGCTCCAGGGGTCTCTCGACAGCGATGGCGGCTCGGTGGCGACGCGGGATTCGGGAACGCCGATGACGACGGGAAGCTCCGCGGCGCCGCTCCCGCCTGTACGTTCCGCAACTCCTGGTCAGGGCCGCGGTTTGCGCCCGGCGGAGGCCGCGGACGACGTCCGCTCGATATATACCTTCGACGCCGCCGCGCAGCGGACGGCGTCGAACTCTGCGGCTCGGATGACCCATTGCGGTCGTCACCGGATCACGGCACCCCCCAAGTCCCATGGCGAGGGGAGCGGGCGCACGCGATCGCACCGCACATCAGCGGCTCGCGAGCCCCGGCCGCGGGCGACTCATCGGTCGGCCTCCTTGAGGAATGCTTGGAAACCGGACCCGAGTGGGTGGTCGTGCCACACGTCGATGTCGGTCGATGGTCTCGACCGCGACACCACGTAGGTCTCCTCCGGGGGCTCGTCGCCTCCCCGCACAGCGGCGATGGCGCTCTCGATGCGAGGAAACAGGCGCACGGCCGTCGCAGCCACCCCCAGCGCCCCGATGATCACCAGCAGTCTCCGGCGCATTCCTACTCCATCTGAAATCTTCAAGCACTACCACGCATCATCGGACGCCAGGGCCCGCAACTGCCTCCGGGTGAGCTGCCGGATGGGATCTCCATGTGCCGCGCCGCGCGGGGCCGCCACGGGCGGAGAACGAGTGGTACAGCCGTGTCCTTGCCCGCTCGGCCGTGGAGCCCGGTCCGGGGGGCGGTTGTCCGACCGCCCGGACCGGGCTGGGAAGCAGATCGATGATGGAAGTGCTCATGTGGGCTTCGTGTTTCCCGGGGTCGTCCCGGGCCGTGGGTCGTCCGGGTTACTTGACCGATCCGGCGGTCAGGCCCGATACGACGTGCTTCTCG
>NZ_JBVHLU010000191.1:0-10894 GCF_055558835.1 Embleya sp. NPDC025285 | reverse complement strand
GGAAGGGCAAGGACAACCGCGGGGGCGGACACGGGTGGAAGAACCCTCTCCCCCCCCACAACTCTCTCCGGGTCGGGACAGGGCGCGTTTCGCCCCCCCCCCCCCCCCCCCCACACGGGGCGTCCCCACGCCTCGATGCATCTACATATCTCGATATGTATCACAGACGGTTCGGCGGGCCCGCCCCGGCCGGACCCCGAAAGGCGACGATGAAGAACACCTCCCTCACGATCACGACCCTCGCCCTGGGCGTGTTCGGGATCATCACCACCGAGATGGGCATCGTCGGCGTCCTGCCCCAGGTCGCGGCCGAACTCGACGTCAGCCCCTCGACCGCCGGCCTGCTCGTCGGCGTCTTCGCCCTGGTGATCGCGGGATCCGGGCCGTTCATGACGCTGCTCGCGTCGGGGATCAACCGCAAGACCGTGTTGGCGACGGCCATCGCCGTGTTCGCCGTGTCCAACGCCGTATATGCGCTGACCACCCGGTTCGAGGTGATGTTCGCCTTCCGGATCATCCCCGCCGTGTTCCACCCGGTGTTCTTCTCGGTCGCCCTGGCCACCGCGGCCCGACTGGTGCCCTCACGCGACGCGACCCGGGCCACGACCCGGTGTTCGCCGGCGTCACCGTCGGCTTCGCCCTCGGCGTGCCGTTGACCTCATACCTCGCCGAGCACCTGTCGCTCCAGGCGGCGTTCTGGTTCGGGGCCGCGGTCAACCTGATCGCGTTCCTGGGCATCCTGCGCTACCTCCCGGCCATGCCGGTGGAGCGACGACACACCTACGGCGCCCAGGTCGATGTGCTGCGCAGCGGCCGGATGTGGCTGACCATCCTGTCGGTGGTCCTCGTCTTCGCGGCGATGTTCTCGGTCTACGGCTACTTCGCCGAGTTCCTGGGTGAGGTCACCGGCCTGGACGGCTCCTGGATCAGCGCGCTGCTGATGGCCTTCGGCATCGTGATGATCCTCGGCAACTTCGCGTTCGGCGCGCTGCTGCGCCGTGCCGCGATCCGCACGGTGTTGCTGTTCCCGGTCCTGTGTCTGGCCGTCTACGTGCTGCTCTACGCGGTCGGCCCGTACGCCGCGGTGATGGTGGTGGCGGTACCGATCTGGGGTGCGGTGCACTCCGGCGGCCTGATCGTCAGTCAGTACTGGCTGAGCCGCGAAGCCCGGGATTTCCCGGAGTTCGGCAACAGCCTGTTCATCTCCTTCTCGAACCTGGGCATCACCGTGGGCACCACCGTCGGCGGCCGGCTGCTCGGTGCGGCGGGGCCGCGCGGGCTCGCCTGGGTCGGGGCCGGCTTCGCGCTCGCCGCACTGGTCACAATGCTGCTGCGGCTGAACCTGGACCGAGTGGAGCGGCGCCGGCGGTCGCCGGAGTCGACGCAGGCGCCGACTCCGGCCACCCTGGCGCCGGCCGAACCGGCCTGACGTCCGAGCAAGGCGGTGCGGGGGCCGCTAGGGTCTTCGATCCCCCGCCGAGCTCCACGACGGGGGATCGAAGACACGCTCTCGGCCGGCTCAGGGGGTGGGATCGGCGAGCGCGGCGATCAGCGCGCGGTACTCGTCCTTCATCGGCAACTCCCGCTCCACCCGCACACGCCGCCGGGTGGCCGAGACCTCGATCTCGCGGACCGGGTCGTAGCCGATCCGCTCGAAGCTCTCCCACCAGACCCCGACCCCGCGTCGCTGCCACGCGGGCAGCTTGTCGAAGTTGACGCCGTGCGCGAAGAGCAGTTCGTTCTTGTCCGCCTTCGACAACCGCGCCAAATCGTGGGTGGCCGCCCGGGCGGACCTGCCGTCCTTGCGCAGCGTCCAGTAGCACCAGCCGTTGAGCGCGCAACGGGCCGCGTCGGCCTGGCGCCAGGAGAAGTAGTCGACCACATCGGAGACACCCGTCCCCATCCAGATCCGGCTGTCGAAGTGGGCCGGGATCCCCGCGCGGTGGGTGAACGTCGCCGACGCGATCCCGGCGGTCACCGAGACCAGCTTCTCCACCTCACGGCCGAACATGTCGAAGGACGGGTCCAGCAGGATCGATATCTCGTCGCTCTCGGTGTACGCGTAGCGGGCGTCCAGCTCGGTGAACAGGGCCTGCGCGGTCTCGCCCATGAGCGCGGCGAAGCGCTCGTCGAAGGGCTTGTCGAAGTGCTGCTCGGTGAAGCGGGAGAAGGACCGGCCGTCCACCCGGATCACGGTCCACGCGCCGGGCAGCAGCACCAGCGAGTGGAACCACTCACGCGACCGTTGGCTCGCCTCGAACCGGTCGGCATCCATCCCGAATCACCCCTCGCTCAGCGTCTGGACCACGAACCCGCCGGCGCCGTCGAACCGCACGACGTACCGGGCATCGAACCCCTCGTCCGGGCCGGGCGCTCGCAGCCGGGCCAGCGTGGCACGAACCCCCACCTCCGGGACACGGGTTTTCCCCTCCCGCACGGCATTGCGCTCCAACGATCCGACCGGATCGGGCGGAAACCAATAGGCGACCACCTCGGCCCCCCAGGCGTGCGCGAGTTCGACGATCGGCCGCCGATCCTCCGGCGCGGGGTTGGTGTTGTCCACGGCGACATCCCGCCCGGCCGCCAACGCCTCCTCGATCAGCCGTTGTTGGCGGCGCTGCCGGTTCCGCGCGCGGGGAAAGTGGTCCTTGCTCACGTGCACATGCGTCCCGGCCAGGACGGCCCGATGAAAACTCGACTTGCCCGCGGCCTGAAGCCCGATCAGCACCGCCACCCGCATGCCCGCTCCACTCCCGCCGCCACCGACGGGAGGCCGGCGGATGGCCCGAACAGTAGCCACGGTCAGCGGTGTGGGACGGTCCGGCGGCGATCCGGTTGGGTCGTTCGGGCTTTTGGTGAGGGGGCGTGTGCACACTGTGAGCATGGAAAAGCTCTCCTTGGATGCTCAGGTCCGCGAACTGCTCAAGCTCGCCGCAGCCGCGTCGACGGGGCGTAGTGCCCATACCGTGTACGGCGGCCACGAGCACATGCTCCGGCAGACCCTGATCGTGCTGACGACGGGCACCGCGCTGGCCGAACACGAGAATCCCGGGGAGGCGACCATGGTGGTGCTTCGCGGGCGGGTCCGACTGATCGCCGGCGAAACGTCGTGGGAGGGACGCTCCGGCGATTTCCTGGTCGCCCCGAAGGCGCGACACAGCCTCGAGGCGTTGGAGGACTCGGCGGTGCTGCTCACCGTGGCCAAACGCGACTGAACCCCGCGGATCCGCACGTCCCGGGGCTGCGGGCCGCCGGGCACGGAATGCGCGGCCGGACAGCGGACGGCGCGCCGGCATCATGGCGGTGCCGCATCGCCCCCGACCGGAAGACAGGCACCCGCGTGAGCAACCTCTTCGACGTCGAGTCGCTACCGGTCGGCCGGTGGCGCAACGGCGGCGGCGACACCCGCGAGATCGCCACGCAGGCCGCGGCCGACCCGGCGGACTTCGACTGGCGCGCGAGCATCGCGACGATCTCCGCCGACGGACCGTTCTCCGCCTTCCCCGGCGTGGACCGGACGATCACCCTCCTCGCGGGCGGCGGCGTGCGGCTGGTCGGGGACGACGGACTCGACCACCGGCTGGACCGAACCGGCGAACCCTTCGCGTTCTCCGGCGAGTCGGCCGTTCGGGCCACCGTGCTCGGCGCCGGTACCCGAGTGCTCAACATCATGACCCGGCGTGGGCGATGGGCCGCGCGGGTGCACCGGATCGCCGCGCCGGTGGCGGCACCCGCCGGTCACGCCGGTGTGCTGTACGTGCTGTCCGCACCGGACGCGCCCGACACGCCGGCAGGAGACGCGCCCGCGCCGACGTTGCGGGCCGGGCAGGGGTTGTGGTGGGCGAGCGGCGCCGCCGTGCCGACGGCGCCGCTCGCGACCGGTGCGGTCGCGCTGTGGGCGGACCTTCGTCCGCTGTAGCTGTAGTGGCGTGGTGCCGAGTTGCCGTGGTCCTCGAAGGGAGTGACCCGGTGTGCGGACGGACGGCGTCAGGGCATCGTGCGCAAGTGCGCCGAGATGGAGTTGGCCAGGCCATAGCCCGCGGTCGCGTCCCAGTTGACCGACCACGTCATCGCGCCCCGGATGCCGGGCCAAGTGGTGGTGGGCCGGTAGCTCCCGCAATTGTTGCCCAGGGCCAGGCAGTCCAGCGCGTTGTTCACCACGCCGGGCGGGACGTACCCGCTGCCCGCCGCGCGCCCGGTGGCCGGGACGCCCAGGGCCACCTGATCGGGGCGCAGCCCGCCCTGGAGTTGCATGCAGGCCTGCGCCGTGAGGAAGTCGACGCCGCCCTGCGCGTACAACTTCTGGTCGCAGCCGAACATGGTTCCGGAGTTGTAGTACTGCATGTGCACGATGGTCAGGATGTCCTTGATCCCCAGGGCGAGTTGGAAGTACGCCGCCTGGTTCGACTGCATGTCCAGCGTCTGCGGGGCCATCGTGATGATCAGGCTCGTGCCGATCTGCGCCCGGATGGCGCGCAGCGCGGTCGCCATGTAGGTCGGGCTGACACCGTTCTCCAGGTCGATGTCGACGCCGTCGAACCCGTATTCGCGCAGCAGTGCGGTGGTCGTGCTCGCGAACATGGCCGCGGAGGCGTTGTCGCCGACCCAGACCGCGCCCAGTTCGCCGCCGACCGACAGGATCACCTTCTGGCCGCGGGCGTGCATGGTCGCGATGTCGGCCTTGAGGTCGGCATTGGTGTACCCGCCGAGTGCGGTCGACAGGCCCGGGTCCACTCCGAAGGTGACCGCGCCCCAGCGGGTGCGGTCGGCCTCGGCGAACGCCACCGCGACCAGGTTGTAGGACGTGGGGACATCACGCAGGCGCAGGTTCGTGGAGCCGTTGACGAAGTTGTGCCAGTAGCCGGTCATCACCCGTTTGGGCAGGCCGGTCGGGTCCTGGCCGGTGGGGCCGTCGGGACCGGTGGTGGCGGTGACCGGGGCGGAACGCGCGGACGTCCCGGCGCTGTTGCCGGCGGCGACGGAGAAGGTGTAGGTGGTCTCGGGGGTCAAGCCCGGGATCTCGGCCGTGCTGCCGGTGACCGTGGCCACCTTGGTGTCGGCGCGGTAGACGTCGTACGCGGTCGCACCGGGCACCGCGGTCCAGCCGAGCGAGACGCCGCGTGCGGTGGTGCCGGTCACGGCCAGTCCGGTGGGTACGGCCGGGATGGTGGTGCTCCCGCCCGGGCCGACCAGCGAGACGTCGTCCGCGAGGTACGCGGGCTGTCCGTACCAGCCGTTGAGGTGGATGGTGACGCTGGTGGTGCGGGCGCCGGTGCGGAACGTGGTGGTGAGTTTTTGCCAGCCTGCGGCGGAGGACGTCCAGGTGGAGACGTCGGTGGTGCCGGTGCCGGTCGCGCCGAGGTGGATGTACGAGCCCTGGACCCACGCGGTCTCGGTGTACTCGGAGTCGGGTTGCACCGCGACGGTCTGGCTGCATCGGGCGTTGTCGCCGCCGACCGGGGTGGCCTTGAGCGCGCCGGTACCGCTGTGCACGGGGCTGGTGACGGGGCTGCCGGTGCCGCCGGAGCAGGTCCAGCCGGACAGGCCGGACTCGAAGCCGCCGTTCACCACGAGTTCGGCGGCGGCGGGCGCGGGCGCGGCGAGCGCGATCAGACCGGCCGAGGCCATCGCGCACGCGGTGAGTAGGGCGGTGACGAAGCGGCGCGGGGTGCGCCTGCCGCGCGGAACGGCCTGCGCCGCGCGGGTGTTCGGGGGACGTTTCGGTGCCATCGTGGGGTGTTCCTCCCGTACCGGCCCGGGCGAGTGCCTGCGGGCATGGGCGTGCCTGGAAGGGAGGGTGGACCCGGGTCGGCACCGCATCGCCTGATGGGACGTCAGGCTGCCTCGGCGCAGGGCGTGCGCAGGCCGTCCGGGCGCACCCGAGGGTGCCGGGGGTGCCTGTGTGCAGGACGAGTTGACCGCCGAGGCGAGCGAACTGTCAATAGGTCTGGACCAATTGCCTCACCCCGAGGAGCGGCACGCGCCGGTGGCGGTCGCCGGGCGGCGTGGTGGGCTTGTGTGTGGATGGGGCCGATGGAACGCTGCCGGGGTGTGTGGTGTCGGAGCGGTGCCGGTGCGGGTGCCGTCCATGGCGGAAGGACGGGGACGATGGTGGATCTCGTGGCCGTCCTGGCCGATCTCGACGCGGAGGGCACCGCGTTGGACCGGCTCGTCGGCGAGCTGACGTCGGACGCGTGGGCCGCACCCACCCCCGCGCCCGGGTGGACCATCGCCCACCAGATCGCCCACCTGGCCTGGACCGACGACCAGGTCGTGTCGGCGGCGACCGATCCGGGCGGCTTCGCGCTCGCCGTCGCGGACGCCGCGGCCGACCCGGACGGCTTCGTCGACCGCGCGGCGAACCGCGCCGCGGCGGCACCGCCCCAGCGCATCCTGGCCGGCTGGCGAGCCGGTCGCCGCGCCGTGTCCGCCGCGCTGGCCGCGCTCCCGACGGGACGGCGGTTGCCCTGGTACGGCCCGCCGATGAGCGCCGCGTCGATGGCCGGCGCCCGGATCATGGAGACTTGGGCGCACGGCCAGGACGTCGCCGACACGCTCGACGTGCGCCGCCCGCCCACCGCCCGACTCCGATACGTCGCCCGCATCGGCGTACGGGCCCGCGACTACGCCTACGCCGTGCACGGTCTGCGGCCACCCGAGCGGGAGTTCCGGGTGGAGCTGACCGGCGGGCCCGAAGTCGGCGGCCCATGGACGTACGGCCCCGAGGACGCGGCCGAGCGGGTGACGGGACCGCTGCTCGACTTCTGTCTCCTGGTCACCCGGCGCCGGCACCCGGACGACCTGGCGGTCCGGGCGCACGGCGCCGAGGCCACTCGCTGGCTGGGCATCACCCAGGCCTACGCCGGACCACCCGGCCCGGGCCGCACCCCCGGCCGGCGCGACTGACCCGACCTGCCGCGCGCCCCACCCGCTCTCCACCCGCCCTGCGTCGATCCGCCCGTCTCCCGCCCGCACGACCCGCATGGCCCGCCCGGCCCGCCGCACACCGGAGCCCGCCGCGCACGAGCCCACCTCGCCCTCGATCCGCCGCACGCCGGACCCGCCTCGCGCCCGGTGCGACACACACCCCATCCGTCTCGCGCCCGACCCACCCACTGCGCACCCGACCCGCACCACGCCCCACCCGCCTCACACGACCGGTCTCGCGTTCGCCCCGCCGCACGCCCCACCCGCCTCGCGCCCGGTGCGACACACACCCCATCCGCCTCGCGCCCGACCCACCCACTGCGCACCCGACCCGCACCGCGCCCCACCCGCCTCACACGACCGGTCTCGCGTTCGACCCGCCGCACGCCCCACCCGCCTCGACGCGGGGAAGTGGGCGCGGACAACATCCCTCGGCGCGCCGAATTCACCTGAAGTAGCCGTCGGATCACGCGTAGTATGTACCGCGTGGTTGGGGAGAGCGGGTCCGAGGTAGTGCGTGTCGTGATCGTCGACGACCATCCGTTGTTTCGGGCGGGTTTGCGGGCCGCCCTGGAGAGTGCCGGCGACATCTCGGTGGTGGCGGAGGTCGAGACGGCCGCCGCGGTGCCCGAGGTGATCGCCGAGCGGCGTCCCGATCTGGTCGTGATGGACCTGTCCCTGCCGGACGGCTCGGGGATCGAGGCCACCCGCCGGATCGCCGCCGACACGCCCCGCGTTCCGGTCCTGGTGCTGACCATGTCCGACGACGACGGCAGCCTGCTCGCGGCTATGCGCGCCGGGGCGGGCGGCTATCTGGTCAAGGGCGCCGGGCGGGACGAGGTCCTGCACGCGGTGCGCACGGTCGCCGCCGGCGGCGCGGTGTTCGGCGCACAGACCGTGCCCCGCCTGACCGCGTTGCTGGCGAGCGGCGCGCCACGCGGTGCGGAACGGGTCTTTCCCGAGTTGACCGATCGCGAGTGCGAGGTGCTCGACCTGCTCGCCCGCGGCCTGGACAACCGGAACATCGCCCGTCGGCTGTTCCTCGCCGAGAAGACGGTGCGCAACCACATCACGCACATCTTCGAGAAGTTGCATGTCGGCACCCGCGCGGAGGCGGTGGCCCACGCCCGCGACTTCGGCCTGGGTGCCGACTGAGCCGGCCGCCGAGCCGGCCGCGCGGCGCGCCCCGAGCGGACCCGCCCCGAGCCCGACTCGGGACACCGTCCGGGTCCGCTTCAGGACCTCGATGGGACCGGTGCCTCGTGCCCTCGGGACCGGGCCCCGGCCATTCTTGGATGTCCGAACCGCGCCGGCCCGTCCGCACCGGGATCACACCGGCGTGGTTCGGTCCCCCCGGCTCCACTCGTTCGCGCCGTCGTCCGACGACGTCCCGTGAGGAGGCGCCACATGCCCATCGGCATCCGAGAGCAACGCTCCGGCCTCGACCGGGCCTACGCGGTATGCGGCATCTCGCTGGTCGCCGGACTGATCACGCTGATCCTGCTGATCACCCACCTCGACGATGCCCGGATGCCGCCGCGGCCCGCCCTGATCGGCGTGTCCACGCTCCAGGGCATCGCCTTCGCGCTCTCCGGGCTGTTCGTGATCGCGCGGCGCTCGATGCCCGGCCTGGGTTGGGTGTTGTTGTGGACGGGCCTGGCCTATCCGCTGTCGAGCGCGGTGTTGTTCACCGCCGTGTTCGCGGGGGCCGGCCCCGGCTGGGCCGCCTTCGCGATCTCGCTGTGGCTGGTCACCGACGCGGTGTTCCTGTTCGGGATGTACGCGCTGCCGCTGTGGCTGCCGCGCGGGACGCTGCCCGAATCCTGGTTCGTACGGGCGTACGCGGTGCTCGTGGCGCTGTGGAGTGTCCTGCACGCCTACAACGACTACGCCGAGTCGTCCTGGTACGGCCTGCCCAGCTTCCTGCGCCACGGCGCCTGGGCCGCCGTCCAGCGATGGCTGAACGAGTGGCTGACCCCGCGCCTGGAGCTGATCCCGCCGCTGGTGATCCTGGCCAGTCTGCTCGTGATGACGGTGTGCTGGGTGCGCCTGCCGGGGCCGCAGCCGATGCGAGTCCTACCGCTGTTGCCCTACCTGTTGTGGCTGGCCGTGCTCTTCCTCGGCTACCACCTCGAACTCTCGGATCTGCTCTATGAATTCCTCCTCTACGCGGGCGTGCTGGTGTGGCAGCTCTGCTTCGCGTACGCCTTCGCCCGGGACCGGCAGTGGCACCTCGACCGGTCCACGCGCAAGGTGCTGGCCGCGTTCTCGCTGGCCGCGGTGCTGATGGGCGGCTACTTCGCGGTGGCCGTCGCGCTGTCCGCCGTACTGCCCGGCGCGCGCACCGCCGGCGCGTTGGTGATGGCGGCCGGCGCGCTGGTCATCGGCGCGCTGCTGCGGCCGACCATCGGGTGGGCGATGCGGGTCGTCGACCGCTTCTACTACGGCGAACGGGCCCGGCCCTATCAGGTCGTACGCGACCTGTCCGAACGGCTGAGCCGGGCGGTGGCACCGGGCGCGGCGCCGACCCTGCTGTGCCAGACCGTCGTGTACACCCTGGGCCTGCCCGGCGCCGGCGTGGTGGTGGACACCCGGCACGGCGAACGCGAACTCGCCCGGATCGGCGACCCGGACGCCGACCGGGTCGACTTCCCGCTCACCTACGAGGGCGTGGTCATCGGCCGGCTCTCCGCGCCGCCGCGCGCCGGGCAGGACACGCTCGACCGCCAGGATCTGGAGGTACTGCGCTTCCTCGCCGACCAGGCGGCGCCCGCCATCGCGTCGCTGCGCCTGTACGAG
Source organism: Embleya sp. NPDC025285 (assembly GCF_055558835.1). Classification (NCBI taxonomy): domain Bacteria; kingdom Bacillati; phylum Actinomycetota; class Actinomycetes; order Kitasatosporales; family Streptomycetaceae; genus Embleya; species Embleya sp. NPDC025285. The sequence continues at coordinate 1,168 of NZ_JBVHLU010000191.1, read as the reverse complement.
GAGCTCCAGGAGACCCGCGAGCACATCGTGCTCGCCCGTGAGGAGGCCCGCCGCCGGTTGCGCCACGACCTGCACGACGGCCTGGGCCCCGCGCTCTCCGGCACTCGGCTTCAGGTCGACACCGCGCGGGCCTGCGTACCCGTGGGCACCCCGGCCGAGGGGACCCTGGCCATCGCGTCGCGCAGCATCGGCGAGGCGATCACCGAACTGCGTCGGATCACCGACGGCCTCGCGCCCGCCGCACTGGCCCGACTCGGCCTCGCCGACGCGCTCCGGGAGTCCGCGTCCCGGCTCGACGGCGGCGACGGCGCCCACCCGCGGATCAGGGTCACCTTCGACCCGGACCCGCCGCCGCCGCTGCCCGCCGCCCTGGAGGTCGCGGTCTACCGGATCTGCGGCGAGGCGCTGCACAACGTCGTCCGGCACGCGCGGGCCCGAAACGCCACCCTCGGCGTCCGGGTCTCCGACACCCGGGTCACCCTGGAGGTGGTCGACGACGGCGTCGGACACCGGGACCGCGACCGCACCGCGGCCTCCGACGGTGTCGGCCTGGCCTCGATGGCCGAACGCGCCGAGGAACTCGGCGGCAGCTTCACCGCCACCAGCGACGAACACGGCACCACGGTCCGTGCGGTCATCCCCCGGCCCGGGACCGACACCCGGGACCAACCCGGGACCAACCCGGGACCGTGACCACATGCGGGCATGGTCGGGCCGAGCGAGAGTGGAGGAGCGGTGATCGAAAACGGTCACCTTGTCCCCTTCGAAGCACGGAGATCGAAATGTCGACGAACCCACGCCCGAAAGGTGGCAACCCGCCGCCGGGATCGCATGACCCCGATCGGCCGCTCGGCTGCCACCCGCCCAACAATCCGTGCGACAGCGTGGAGCCCGCTCCGCCGAAACCGGACGCCCCGGACGGCGGCCACCCGCCGCATCGGGCCGACGCCCCCGGTCCCGGTCGCCCGGAAGAACCGGACACCCACCACCCGCCGATCGCCTGAAGCGATCCCAACCCCATATCGGCCCGGGGGGGGGACAGGGGGCGGGGGGGGGGGGGGGGGGGGAAGCGGGGGGAACGAGGGGGGGGGGGGGGGGGGGGGGGCGAGAATGCGGGCGGTGTGCGTTGGGCCTCTTTTCCCTACCGGCTTTCTTTGGGTCGCTGGGG
>NZ_JBVHLU010000190.1:0-11078 GCF_055558835.1 Embleya sp. NPDC025285 | reverse complement strand
GCCGAGATCGTCGAGCTGTGTCGGCGCGGTGATCGTTCGGTCGGTCAGGTCGCGAAGGATTTCGATCTGACCGAGACCGCGGTGCGCGACTGGGTTGTGCGGGCGGAGGTCGACGCCGGGGAGCGCGACGGTCTGACCGGTGGCGAACGCGAGGATTTGGCCGCGTTGCGGCGGGAGAATCAGCGGTTGCGCCAGGACGTGGAAGTCCTCAAGCGGGCCACGGCTTTCTTCGCGTCAAAGGCGACCGTGTCTGCGGTCGGCGTTTCGGACGCTTACGACCGTGGTTGGGGTCCGGCAAACCGCCGGACCCCAACGGTGGTAGCGGGGACAGGAGGACGCGCCATGGGGGCTGCGCCCCGACGGATGCCGCGCGGTGCGGCCGGGTCGGGACCGAACAGCCGGTCGCGGCGGCAGCCCGGGCGGCAGGCGCCTGTCGCATGCGACCGGCCACTGCGTCACGCCCACTGCCCGGTTCCTTTGCAGGTCCGGAGCGGCGCCTTTCGGGCTCTCAAGCGGCGGAGGTGCCGTCGATGATCCGGCGCAGCGTGCCGGTCGCCATCCGACCGATCTCGTCACGCGTCGCCTCGCTGTCCATGATCTCCGCGATCTTGCCGACGACGAACTGGAGTGTGGCGGCGTCCTTGAACGCGGTATCCGCCACGTCATTCCACATCGCGCGCAAGTTCGGATCGGTGATCTCCATCAGCTGGACGTCGACCACGACGTTGTCGGGGGACGCGGCGGCGCTGAATTTCAGGGCGTCGACCGTGACCACAAGCTGGTCGGAGCCCACGGCGCTGACGGTGAGCCGGCAGTCGACAGTGGCGGAGTTGATCACCATGTCGACGTAGCCGAAGCCGTCGCCTTCGTAAGGGTTGCCGTTGTCGCGGCACTGCTGGGTGAGCGTCCAATTGCCCTGAACGGTCAGCCGGCCGTACTTACAGCTCTCGAGAGCGCCGAAAGTCGCGGTCACCGTCGCGGTCGTCCCGTCGACCACGATCGGCTGCGACAGGGTGACGTTCGAGGCGCCCTTGACGACAAAGGGCTTGGGTGCCTTGAACAGCGCGTGCTCCGCGTCCAACAGCCAGATGTCGGGCACGCCGTCCGGTTGCCCCACGCTGTCCGGGTTCGGGTCGTACGCGGTACAGATGGATGTGGCCGCGTCGGCAAGGCGCGTGTTGTTCTCAAGGTGCCAGCTGCCGTCGACCGTGTACGGATCGTAGGCCGGGTCGCGCCGACTCAGGATCAGATCCGGCAGGTAGAGGCCACTCTTCGGGTCGCTCGCCTTGCGCCACAGCAGATTGAGGAAGAACTGCAGCGTTTGGTTGGGCGGTTCGGCCATGGCCGCTTCCTTCCGTGCGGGACGTCAGACGGCACCGCGGTCGACGACCTCACAGGCGATGTCGGCCAGGCAGTCCTTGATCGGCGAAGGTGGGAACACACCGAGGTGGCCGACGGCCTCGACGACCAGCCGCCGGGCCTGGTTGTAGGCGAGGTCGAAGCCGCGGCTCGCGACGACGGCGTCCGCCGCGGCGGCGAGGTCGGTGCTCGTACACGCCTCGCCGCGCATGATCCGGGCGACCGCGTGGTCGGCGCCGAGCTCGTCGAGTGCGTAGATGATGGGTAGCGTGAACCGCCGCCTGCGCAAGTCGGCGTACGGTTCCTTGCCGGCGATCGAGCCGGAGTGCAGGAAATCGGTGAGGTCGTCCATGATCTGGAACGCCCGGCCGAGTGCGCGGCCGTACCTGCCGACGAGGTGGGTCGCCCGCTGCCCCGAGCTGGCGAGGGCCGCGCCGGCCTCGCACGCCAGTCCGAACAGCGCGGCGGTCTTTCGGTCGATTGTGCGGAAATAGCGGTGGCGGAGCAGCCTGGGTGTCAGATCATGCTCCGTCTGCAGCTCGTCGATCTCGCCCCGGCAGATGTCGAAGCCGACGTCGAGGACGAGTCGCACGAGCCGCATGTCCTCCGGCGAGTCGATGCTGCCGGCGAACACCCGGATCGCCTGCACGAACTGGAGGTCGCCGACGAGCACGGCGATCTCGGTTCCCCGCGCCGCGAACACCGACGTCCCGCCACGGCGCAGCGGAGCGACGTCGATGATGTCGTCGTGGATGAGCGTCGCCACATGGAGCATCTCCAATGCCACCGCCGCCTCGACAGCCTTCTGCGGCAGCGGTGTCACCGGGTCGGCTGCCGCCGCAAGCCGTCCGGCCAGCACCAAGAGCAGCGGGCGGAGCTTCTTTCCGCCGCGGTACGTCGCCAGCTCCACCTCGGTCAGGTAGCCGGCCTGCGGGTCCAGGGCCGCCTGGAGAGCGGCCTCGAAACGCACACGGTCGTCGGCGACCAGCTGCCAGGCACGGTCGCCGGCACCGCACGAGGCCTGCGCCCGGACGGCGCCGGTCACCGCTGCCCACCTGCGAGTGCCGTGAGGAACTCGTCGTACGACGCATCGGTCAACCCGGCGAGCTCCGCCCGCACGCAACCGACCGCCTCGACCAGGTCGGCGCTGCCGGACGTCTCAAGCGCGTCGAGCACGTGCCGGACGAGCGGGACGTACCGGCCGGCAGCGGCGAGCGCCAGGACGTCCTCGTCCGGGTGCTCCAGGTGCCGGCGCACGGTCGGGTGGCCGACGGCGAGGGCCCGGATCTCCGGCTCGTTCAGGTAGTAGTGGTACAGGAGGCGCTGTCCCCGATCCGAGGCCGTGAGATCGGTGAGCACCTTACCCGACACCGCCACGTCGGCCGTTCGTGTGCCGCGCCCATGCGACTCCGGAGCGTGGAGCAGGGCGCCGGTACTGCGGACCGCACACTGTGTGGCGTCGCCGAACAGTTCTTTGGCGCTGTCCACCGCCTCGTCGACCCCCGCGCCCGCGACCTGGACGAGCGCGTCGACGATGTCGCGGAAACCGTAAGCGAGTTCCTTGAGCAGCGAGGCGAGTTGCGCCGTCGTTGGCGTGAAGCCGGCCCGGAGTGCCCGGGCGACGGCGATGACGTCCTTGCCGAAGTCGAGCACGCCGTCGCGAATTGCCTTCACGAACTTCCGGACATCGTCCAGAACCTCCTTCCAGACCTCGTCGACGTGGTCGACGAGCCAGCACCGGATCTCGCGCCAGAGGTTCTCGACCGAGTTCGCGATCTGCGCCAGCGTGACCGAGAAGCCGACGTCGACGGGGACATCGTGGTACTTGAAGGTCAGCCGGATATGGAAACCGCCGGTCGGCGGGGAGGCGCCGAGATCGAGGGCAAGCGACGCCGCGATGTTCGCGCTCTGATTCCTGAGGGCGATCGCCGGGATGACGGTGATGCCGCCCTCGGCCTTCCACGGCGGGAGTGACAGGTCGAACTCGAAGTCGACTCCACCCGACGCGGCCAGGCTCTTTTTCGGCCCGCTCAGATGGCAGGACAGCCGGGCGGTGCTTTCCAGGAAGGCGAAGCGGAACTCGAAGTCGAACGTGTCCTTGGTGGCCGTGACCTCGACCGATTCGCGAAGGACGCCGAGCATCGACAGGCTCGCCGACATGTGCAGGTACGGCGACGACCCGGCGACCACGGAGCGGCCGAACGGCTTCGGCAGGAGCTCCTCCGCCAGCAGCGCCTCGCGGGCGGTGGGCGGACGGCTCGGGACCCGCGGGCGGGCTGCCCGGTGTGGTGATGCGGCGAGCAGGTGCGGCGGGGTCCCGCGGGCGATCGCCGCGAGCGCCGTGAAACGCGGCAGCTGCGCGGGGAGTGCGACGAGCGCGGAGGTGTCGATGAGGAACTCGGGCCCTTTGTCTCCCGCCGCGTTCGCGATGACGAGAACGTCCTCGTAGCCGACCGGCTTGCTCACCGAGCCCTTTGCGTAGACGCCTCCGCCGGTGCTGACGGTGACCTCGAACGATGCTTCCCAGTCGTGGATGGTGATGTCGGCGGCGATGTGGATGCCGGGCGGGAAGTGCCGGTCCCCGATCGAGAAGCCGGCCGGATTGTCGACGAGCGTGAAGTCGATGTCCTTGAAGCCGATGTCGGAGAGCACGGGGAGGTTTTCGACGTCAAGGGTGGTGAACTGCTCGATGAGGTCGGAGAGCATCAGTGTGTGCGACGCGCTTTCGAGCTTGCAGACGATCGAGCCGGGCACCTCGAAGTCGTCCAGTTCACCGCCGATGAGGAACCGGAACTCCCGGTCGCCGGTGCCGATGGCGAAGTCCCCGAGGAGGCCGGCGTAGACCCCACCCTCGGCCTTGGCGGTGATCCTGACGCCGAACATGTCGACCGTCAGACCGTGGATGCCGAACGGCGAGGTCCAATCCGACACCGTCAGTTCCAGCCCGAGTGCGGGAGGTTCGAGCGCCACGGTGCCCTTGCCGGTGATCGTCACGTCCTCGTTGCCGACGTGCAGGATGACCCCGGCACTGACGTCGAACTGCTCCGCGGCGGGGAACAGCTCAAGCGTCAGCCCGGTGAACGTCATCGCGCCGCGCGCCTGGAGCTTGCCGAGCACCGCCTTGATCTTGGACCGCTTGGGGTCGGCGATGTCGACGATGCCGAGCAGGTCGAGGCGCACGTCGGTCGCGAAGAGTTTGGCAAGTCGACCGAGGCCCGCGCCCTCGAGCTTCAAGGTCGTGAAGAACGTGAGGCCCGGCCCGACCTGCGCCGGCAGAGACGGCATCGACAGGTTCGGCAACTGGGTGCGGTCGGTCTCGACCGAGGCGACGATGACACCCGTCTGCTCGAATACCAGGCCGGCGAAAAGGTCGTGCAGAGCGGGGAACACATCGCCGGGTGACCAGCCCGCCGGCACGTCGATGCCGAGGATGAAGCCGGTGCCCGCGCTCGTCCGCCGCACGTCGAAGAAGCCGGCGCCGAGCGCTCCATGGCCGTCCATCGTGACGTTCGCCGAAGCTCTGAAGTCGTACATCGTGGTGGGCGGCCTGGCGGCCGACGCGCGCATCGACCGGAGCGTCTTCGTCTTCGCGTGGTCGGCGTCGCCGCCGACGGTGATCTCGACCTCGCCGCGGGCGAGCCGGATCGGCGGCAGCTCCGCAGGCGGCGACGTACAGGTTACCGCGGAGGCGAGGCGGGCCAAGTCGATCTCGGGCAGCGCGGCCGTGAGGTGCAGTCGGCGCGGTAGTGTCCACGTTGCGTCGAGCTCGATGCCGGCGATCCCGGCCTTGGCTTCGATCACGCCGGTTGTGGTCGGCTGCGCGGCCTTGTCGAAGTCCAACCGGAGCCACGCGCCGAGCAGTTCCACGGTGGTGGCTCCGAGGTCGAGCCGCCAGTCACCGGTGATGCCCGCCTCCAGGTGGTAGGTGCCGGCAAGCGGCCGGGCAAGCAGGTCGAGGGAATCGAGGTGGAGGCCCGTCTCGATCGGGGTCGGCAGCAGCTTCTGCAGCACCGCGTCGACCGGGACTTCCGAGCCTTCGGTGAGGCCGGCGCCGAGTTCGACGTCGGGCACGCTCGCCGAGACACACAGTTCGCCGCCCGGCCACCCGACGAGCCCGAAGATGCTCGCCCGGACCTGCATCTGCGATGTGAACGGGTGCAGTACGGCGAAGCCGATGCCGATGCTCTCGACGTTGATGCCGTCGACGATCGTCCAGCGCACCGCCGCATCGGTCGTCAGCACGAGCTCGACGAGGGCGAGCGCGTCCGTGCCGGCCTTGCGCGGGTCGACGACGAAGCGGCCGGCGACGAGTGAGAAGAGCCGGCCTGGGTCGAGCGTGCTCTTCGGCGGCAGACTCCCGGCGAGATCGGCGGACGGGACGAGCGACTCCAGCTGTTCGATCGTGAGATCGGTGAGCTGCGTGACATCGAGCGTGACGGGCACCATCCCGGCTGGGTCGGCGAGGTCGATGAAGATGCTCGTGTCGGCGCCCGCAACGGTCAGATCGGCGGACACACCCATTGACGTGCGCGCTTGCCACTGAACAGCCGCGTCCTGGGCGGCGCCGCCCTGCTCGAAGGTGCCCGGCGGCTGCCACGGGAACGCCTTCGCGTCGAGCACGAACTCGATCGTCAGGCCGGTGAAGAGGCCGACGGTGAGCGCGCCCGTGATGCCGGCGGTGAGCCGGAACTCCGGCGCCGCGCCGCGCATCGTGATGTGGCCGCTGAGGGGGTGGTCGAGCACGTTGTTCATGAGCCAGCCGACAACGGAGTAGCCGGGCGGCAGCCGCACCTCGCCGTCGAAGACGAGTCCCTGTGCCGCGCTGGGGCCGCTGGTCAGCTTCAGCGAGGCCCCGACGTATCCGAGTTGGTCCACCACGGAGTCTGCGAGCAGCGGGAACGCGGTTGCCAGGGTCCACTCGTCATTCGCCGTCGCGGTCAGTTCCAGCTCAACGCCACGGGCGGAGTCGGAGAAGACGGCAATGACATGCATGCCGGCGAAGGGGATGCCGACTCCGGTGCCGGTGGCGGTCACCGTGCCGGCCGTCTCGTCCTTGCGGAGGTCGACCCCGCTCACCTTCAGATGCCCGTCCGCCGGCAGGCAAGCCGAGAAGACGGTCTCCAGGTCACCGGCACCGAACGCGTCCGGCCCCAGGTCGAGGTCGTCACCGGTCTTCGCCCGGAGTAGGGTGCCGAGAATCGAGTCGACGCTCATCACATCACCAAAGTGAGAGAGACGGGCAGGTGGTCGCTGATCGCGTACCGGTAAAGCAGGAACGCGTAGCCCGGGTCGCCCAGCGCGATGTTCATGGCGGGGAAGTACGCCGCGTACGGGAAGGCGTTGTTGCTGGTGTCGAACTGCAACGCGATCTGGCGCAGTGGGCTTTGGGTGACCATCGGGCTCAGCAATGACATGACATTGGGGACCACAACGCCGCCGGCGTACGCGTAGAAGATGTTGTCGTACGCCTGGCCGTCGGGCAGGTAGTTGCTCTGGTCCCTGGGCCAGGCTCGCGGATCGGGTCCCCATACGTTCCGGGCATCGTCGTAGCTGCAGAACATCGTCGTCTGCGCGACAGCCGGCGCGGTGCCCGCACCCTGCCCCCACACCGCGGGAGGCGGCACGGGGGGCACCGGGTTCGTCAGCCAGGGGTAGCCCTGCCCGATCGCCGGCAGCCTGTTGACGTCGAGGTTCCAGTCGCCGCCGAGCAGCCGGCCGGTCACCGGCTCACGCACGCCCATGTTCGTCACCCAGTACAGCTCCGTCATGGCGGCAACCGCGTCCGGACCGATGCCCGCGAAGACGTTGGCCGGCGCGTGGTAGTTCGTGACGACGAAGTTCCTGCCGCCGTCGTTCGTGCGGAAGACCTTGTACGCCGCGCGTCGGCCGCCGCGCGCCGCCCACTTGCTCGGAAAGTCGTTGGCTGGCACGCCTTCGGCCCAGCCGGCGCCGCTGGACACCGGACGGAAGTAGGCCGCCGCGTCGTTGCTGTCACGCCACAAGAACACACACGACTCGCGGTCACCGCCGGGCTTCGCGCCGATGACCGTGTAGGCCCAGGGGACGCCGCCCATCCGTGCGCTCGTCTCGTTCGCGATGGTGAACGCGATCTGCTCGGCAACGCTGGACATGATCTCCTGGAGCACCACGATGTTCGCGCCCGACGAGGCGAGAGTCTGAGCGACGAACCGCGCCACATTGAGGTTGTTCGGGTTCCGGCCGCTGAACTTCTTCGGCCCGTACACCTGGATGTTCCAGGTCACCATGGTGATCGACGCCATATCCCGGCGCTCCTCAGCCGAATCGCAGCGAGCCGGTGAGCGCGATGCTCCCGGCCACGTTGGAGACGGACAGGTCGGTGGGCGTCATCGTCACCGTCACACCTGCAATCGGCTCGACCCAGGTCGGGATCGTCAACGACGCGAAGCGGATGCCCGTGAGGAACGCGGTGACCAGCGGTGTCAGGGCGCCGACGGTTTCCTGCACGATGAACTCGGTCATCCAGCTGAGCACCTGGGCCGGGACGTCGCCGTCCGGAGCGCACACGATCGTGAACGGCTGCAAGGCGGTCTCGACGGCGACAAGCTCCGACCCCTGCGGCACCAGTCGCGTATGCGCCGTCGGATCGGGCAGCGACCGCGCCGAGTAGCTCAGCTCGATGGGAACGTACAGCACGTGCAGGCCGGCGCCCACGGACCCGACGAGCGAGAACGAGATGTCCAGTCCGGTGCCGACGATCCTGACGACCGGCTGCACCAGCCGCATGGCGAAGTGGACGTATGCCTCGAACGCGTCGTCGCCCGACGTCGCCGAGTACTCCATGTCGCCGCTCGACGCGATGGCAGACGACGCTGCGGCCTGGAGCGCGGCCTGGCTCAGCAACGCGAAGAACCCGGTGTCCGGCCACGGCAAGCCGGGGTCGTGGCTCGGGTCGCCGTGCCCTGCGACGGTCGCCAGCACGAACAGCCGCCGGCGGTCGAGGGCGACGGCCGGCCGGCCGAGCGGAACGCCCGGTACCCCGAACGACGGCAGGGTGAAGCCGGCGAAGAGTTGCCCGAGGCTCGTCCGCAGGCCCGGGAGCACGAACTTCTCCACGACCACCTGGTCGAACGCGTCCGGCTGTTCCGCCGCGGTGACGCTGTCGAGGACGAAGGAGACGAGCCCGTTCGCGGTCACCGCCGAGCAGTGCGCGGTGACGTCCACGTGCAGGTCCGCAGGCGCCACATCAGGTGCGGTCAGCATCAGTTTGACGGCAGCCAGGCGGACCGTGAAGTTGCTCGTGCTGTCGGCGGCGAATCGGACCAGGGCCTCTTCCTCGGCGGTCAGCTCGCGGTCCGCGCCGAAGCGGTCCCGCGCCGCCGCGACGAGCGCGTCGGGCCTGGCAGGGGCGGGCCGGAGGTCGAACACCGGCGGACCTTGTACGTCGAACTTCGCGGTGAACGAGATTGCGCCCGTGTCGATCTGCGTCTCACCGGTGAAGACGCCCGGGTAGAGCTTGTGGTGGACGGTCGCGGCGCAGCTGTTGAGCTCCGCCTCCGAGACCCCGATGTAGACATCGAAGGGCACAGATGCCTCCAGTGGCGAGAGCGGCGGCTCAGTACGCGCCGAGAGCCTGGCTGATGGACTGGTTGACGCGCTCTTGCAGGTAGGTCCGGACACTCGGGGCGTTCAGAACGGTCTGGAGCTTCCTGCGCACCAGGTCTTTGACAAAGACGGCGTTCGCCAGCTCATTGACGACCCTGTCGTAGAGCGTGCCCGGGTCGCCGTCGAGCCGGATGTCGATCTCCGGAAGGTCCGCGGCGACGGAGTCGACGGTGATGGTGAGCGTGAGTTTGGTCGGCTCGCCGGCGTAGTCGACCCTCCCCTTGACGGTGACCGACGGCCCGGTGAGCCGGTCGCCGAACGTCCCGTAGCCGATCGGCACCCCGGTGGCAAGTGCCGCCCGTTCGGCGACCTCCCAGGAGAACAGGCTCTGCCGTCCGGACGCCTCCCACTCGTCGATGGCCTCCTGCGCCAGCTCTGTCGCGAGCCGGTACTCCTCCGACGCTTCCCCCGGCGCGCGTACGCCGAGATCTTCGCCGTCGGCCGCGGCCTCGCCGGGACGCCGGTGCAGCAGCGCCTGCGCCGGCCGGTCGTCGGCGGAACGGACGGTGTCCATGACCTCGTCGACAGTGAGGGCACCCTGACGGGGGTGGTTGGTGACGAGCGTCGCGAAGCTTGTCGAAGCGCGGCCGGCATCGGTGTACTTGGTGTCGCCCGTGGCCCTGTACGCCGTGTCGCAGGCCCTGGCGAAAAGGATCTGCATCAGGTAGGCGTGCATTCGGTAGAGGGCGTCGCCGACCTTCTCGTCCGGGTCCGACGGGTTGCTCGCCGCGGCCGTCGTGACGTTGGCGAGGTCGACGGAGTTGACGGTCCGCCCGGCTGCGGAGGTTGTCCGCGTTGCGAAGTTCTTGGAGAAGATGTTCTGGCCGGCGGCGATCTCGTTCATCGCCTCGTTGTTGTCGTAGTACCGCGCAACGAGGTCGAGTCCGGTGTCGGACGTGACGAGCCTGCCCCGGTACTCCTGCGCGAGCGCGATCCGGTCCTGCCCCAGCGTCTGCGCCTCGTCGCCGCCCGCGTCGGTCGCTGCCTCGTCGGCGCGGGCGGCCCCAAGGGCGGGGACGACGTGCAGCAGGCCGCTGACACACGCGATGGCGCAGCCTTCCAGGCCGCCGCCGAACAGTATGTACCGCCCGGAGAAGTCGAGGGCGCCGAACCTCACCACCGCGGTGTAGGTGCGGGTGGCCTCGTCGTAGCGGAACCCGCCATCGGCGGCGGTCCGCAGCCCGTCGAGAGTGTTGTCGACGAGGCTGATCGAGACGGATCCCCACGGGTCGGAGCTGAACAGGTTGTACGGGCCGAGGTCGGGCACCGGGCGCGCCGCCAGGGGTGGCACGACGACGCCGGCTCCACTGGCGCCGTTGGCGATTGCATCCGGCAGGTAGTACGGCGTGCCCGGTTTCCAGAGTTGCTCCCAGGCGAACCGCAGCAGAATCTCCGCGACGCTGTCGCTTGCCACGTCCGGCCTCCAAATCTCGGTTGTCCGAGGAGTTCCGCCGCGTAATGCGCAGTGTCACGCGAACGCGCTTCCTCAGCCGTGTGCCGTCGGCACCGGGCTTTGCGGACAGGGAATTCCCGTCGCCCAACCGTTTGGGACGCTTGCCCATACGGCAGGCTAGCCTTCCCGGCAGGACGTCCGTACAGAAATTCGGAGAAGTTCGCTTGGTTGGCCTATCGGCTCATCGGCCGTCTTGCGCAGTGACCGCAACTCCGCCGCAGGGCACGGGCACAAAAAAGGTCTCGGGCCGGTCCGCCCTCAGTCCGGTGTACGCGAGCCCGGCTGAGGGGCACGGAAGTTGAGAGGACGGTTCGTGAATTGATGTCCGTTTCAGGGTGAGGCTGGAGCGGGGCTGGTGGTTGCGGGGTCTGTCGGCTGCTGCTTCGTGGCGAGGCTGTCGGTGTCGACTTCGGTGAGGAGGCCGAGCTTGACCAGGCGTTTCAGCTTGGCGCGGGTGCCTTCGATGTTCTTCGGGAGGGGTTCGTGGTCGAGTGCTTCGCAGACGTCTCGGGCTCGCAGTGGGCTGTCTGAGGGGCCCCGCGTTTTCCGGACACGTTGGCTTCTGTCGTTTACGCCGCCAGTCCGAGTTGCTTGTGCTCGTTCAGGACTTCCAGTGGCGTGC
>NZ_JBVHLU010000189.1:0-11164 GCF_055558835.1 Embleya sp. NPDC025285 | reverse complement strand
CCCCCCCCCCCCCCCCCCCCCCCCCCCCCCCCCCCCCCCCCCCCCCCCCCCCCCCCCCCCCCCCCCCCCCCCCCCCCCCCCCCCCCCCCCCCGCCGGGAGCGGTGGTGGGCCGCCCTCTTCCTCGGTCCGCAACTGGCCGCCCTGCTGGTGTTCACCCTGGGGCCGCTGGGTTTCGCGGTCGTCCTGGCCTTCATGAAGTGGGACGGCCTGGGCGACAAGTCCTGGGTCGGCTTCGACAACTTCCAGACCCAGCTCTCCGATCCCACCTTCCGCGACGCGGTGCTGAACACGCTGACCCTGGGCCTGATCACGGTGCCGGTGGGCCTGGTCCTGGCCCTGCTCATCGCGATGGCGCTGAACAACGTGCGCGGCAAGACCATCTACCGGGTGATCTACTTCCTGCCCGTGGTCACCAGTTCGGTGGCCGTCGCGGTGATCTGGCAGATGTTGCTGGCCAGCGGTGACCTGGGGATGCTCAACAACACCGTGCACGACTGGTTCGGCATCACGCTGCCCGACTGGCTCAACGATCCGGACTGGGTGATGGTCGCGATCGCCGCGGTGACCATCTGGTCCTCGCTGGGCCTGAACGTGGTGATCTTCCTGGCCGGCCTCCAGTCCATCCCGGCGCACCTGACCGAGGTGGCCCGGCTCGACGGCGCGGGACCGGTCCGGATCTTCCGGCACGTGACGCTGCCGCTGCTGTCCCCGACCATCTTCTTCTCCTTCGTGGTCGCGGTGATCAGCTCCTTCCAGGCATTCGACCAGATCTACGTGCTGGTCGACCCCACCCACAACGAGGGAGCCCGCACGATCGTGTACCAGGTCTACGACCTGGGCTTCAAGAAGTTCGAGTTCGGCGCCAGCAGCGCCGCCGCCCTGCTCCTGACGCTGATGACGATCGTGGTCACCGTGGCCCAGTTCGGCATGCAGAAGCGCTTCGTCCACTACGAGTCGTAAGAGAGGATGGTCGTGATGGTCACTGCCATCCGCCGACGTTTCGGCACCGTCGCACTGCACACCCTGCTCATCGTGGGCGGGCTGCTGATGACGTTCCCGTTCGTGTGGATGCTGCTCACCGCGTTCAAGAGCGAGGGGCAGATGATCCAGGATCCGCTGGCCTGGCTGCCGGACCCCTGGCGCGCGAGCAACTTCCCCGACGCCTTCGACGCGATGCCGTTCGGCCGCGCCTACTGGAACAGCTTCTACATCGCCATGATCACCGTCGTGGTGACGCTGCTCACCGCGTCGATGGCGGCCTACGCCTTCACCCGGATCGAATTCCCTTTCTCCCGCACGCTGTTCGTGATCTTCCTGCTCACCCAGATGGTGCCGACCCAGGTCACCCTGGTGCCGCTGTACGTGATGTTGTCGAACCTCGGCTGGATCGACACCCACCTGGCGCTGATCCTGCCCGCCATCGCCAACCCGTTCGCGGTGTTCATGATGCGCCAGTTCATCCGCGCGGTGCCGATCGAACTGGAAGAGGCCGCCCGGCTGGACGGCGCGAACCGGTGGACGATCTTCACCCGGATCGTGCTGCCCAACATCCGGCCCGGCATGGCCGCGCTGGGCATCATCGTCTTCCTGAGCAGCTGGAACAGCTTCATCTACCCGTTGATCTTCCTCAACTCCGAGGACAAATTCACCGTTCCGATGTTGCTCGCCTCGTTCAAGGGCCAGCACGGCGGACTGGACTACGGCATGCTCCTGGCCGCTTCGACGATCTCCGTGGTGCCCATGCTGATCGCGTTCGTGATCGGGCAGCGCAGGATCATCAGCAGCATGGCGGCATCCGGCATGGGAGGCCGCTGAGATGACGGCGCACGACCGCGAACTGCTCGACCGGGTCGCGTTGGACCTGCGCGAACGCCCCTTCACCGACCGGGGTTCGCGGCTCCTGGTGGTGGCGCAGGAGGACGGCGATCTGTGCGTCGCCCGGTCCGAGTACGAGAGGCGACTCGCCGAGACGACCGTGCTCACCGGGCTGCGGATCGAGTCGGCGGGCGGCGACCCGCTGCCGATCCGGGCCGCGCACCCGGACCGGATCTCCTTCGCGGGCGGCGTGCACCTGGCCTTCGCCGGTCCGGACACGCTCGTGGTGACCGGCACGGGTGCCCGGGCGCGCTGGCGGACGGCGGACGGCGCCGCGCACGAGGCCGCGATCGAGGGCTGCCGGGTGCTGGTGGGCGAGGACACGCGCGTGGAGGGGCACGCCGTCCTGGCCGCGGCCGGCGCGCGCTGGAACGCCTGGTTCGAGCGCATGCCGGCGGTTCGCGCGGACCTGCGCGAACGGGCCGCGATGGCGTGGTGGACGCTCGGCGTGAACCTGCTGCCGATCCGCTTCGCGGGCGGCCGGGAGGGCCTGGTCCCGTCCCGGTTCGGCTATGTCGGCGTGTGGAACTGGGACGCCTACTTCCACGCCATCGCGCTGCGGCACGGCGACCCCGAACTGGCCCGGGACCAGATCCGGATCCTGCTCGCGCACCAGCGCGCCGACGGCCTGATTCCCGATGTCGTGCACGACGAGGGCGTGTTGGCGGAGACCACCGACCTGCCGCGCTCGGACCGGGCGCGGCTGGCCGAGCACGTCGGCCAGGCACTCGGCGAGGAGGCGGCACCGTCCGCCGCGGCCGGCGAGGTGGTCCCGGTGACCAAGCCGCCGCTGACCGCGTGGGCGGTCTGGAAGATCCACCGGGCCGCGCCCGACCTCGCTTTCCTGGCCGAGGTGTACGAGCCGATCGCCCGCTCCCAGGAATGGTGGCTGACCCACTCCGACCCGGACGGCGACGGCCTGGCCGAATACCTGCACCCGTACTCCAGCGGGCTGGACGACAGCCCGGTCTGGGACTACGGCCCGCAGGCCGAACCGCCGGACCTGAACGCCTACCTGGCACTCCAGTTCGACGTACTGGGCGACATCGCCCAGGAGTTGGGCCGGGCCGAGGAGGCCGAGACCTGGCGCAAGCGGGCCGCCGCGCACACCGAACTCCTGGTGTCGCGGCGCTGGGACGGCGAGCGCTTCACCACCGTGTCGGCGGGACGCGTGGTCGGGGTCCGCACACCGCTGGAACTGCTTCCGCTGCTCACCGGACGACTCCCGCGCGAGATCGCCGACCGGCTGGTCGCGGACCTGCGCTCGCCGAGCTTTTGGGGCGAACGCCCGGTACCGACCGTGGCGTTCGACGATCCGGCGTTCGACCCGGAGGCGATGTGGCGCGGCCCGGTCTGGCTCAACGTCAACTACCTGCTGATCGAGGGCCTGCGCCGCTCCGGATACCCGGACGTGGCCGACGAGTTGACCGAGCGCACCGTGCGGATGGTGGTTGAGGGCGGCGGGCTGTACGAGTACTGGAACCCGCTGACCGGGAGCCGGGCCGGGCGCGCGACGACCGGATTCGGCTGGTCCAGCGCGCTGTTCGTGGACCTGGCCCGAAGCTGAGCACACCGCCCGCCGTCGTCGCCGGACGCGGTGACGGCGGGCGGGCCCGGGCGCCTCAGCGGGTGCCGAGCACGTCGGCCAGGTCGTATCGGGCCGGTTCGGCGAGTTGTTCGTAGGTGCAGTCGGCGGGGTCCTTGTCGGTGCGCCACCGGCGGAACCGGGTCGTGTGCCTGAAGCGGTCGCCCTGGACGTGGTCGTAGGCCACCTCGCAGACCGATTCCGGTCGCAGCGGCACCCAGTCCGAGAGCCGGCCGCCCGACCAGCGGGTCACCGCGCCGGGCAGCCGGTCGGCCTCGTGCGCCTCGGCCTCGGCCCAGTGCGCCCACGGGTGCCCGGTCGGATCCGCCATGCGATAGGGCGCCAACTCCCGGACCAGCTCGGCCCGCCGCGCGGCGGTGAAGGCCGCACTGACACCCACGTGCTGCAACCGACCCCGGTCGTCGTACAGGCCCAGCAGCAGCGAACCCACCACCGGGCCCGACTTGTGCTCGCGATAGCCCGCCACCACGCAGTCCGCCGTGCGCTCGTGCTTGACCTTGACCATCGCCCGCACGTCCGGCAGGTACGGCCCCGCGGGGTCCTTGGCCACGATGCCGTCCAGGCCCGCGCCCTCGAACCGGTCGAACCAGTCCTGCGCCCGGCCCGGATCGGTGGTGGCCGGCGCGAGGTGGATCGGCGGCGGCACGTTTGCCAGCGCCCGCTCCAGCGCGGCCCGGCGCTCGGTCAGCGGCCGAGGCAGAAAGTCGTCGTCACCCAGCGCGAGCAGGTCGAACGCCACGAACGACGCGGGGGTGGTCTCGGCCAGATGCCGCACCCGTGAGGCCGCCGGGTGGATCCGGTCCTGGAGCCGATCGAAGTCGAGCCGCCCGTCCCGGGCGATGACCAGCTCGCCGTCCAGCACGCAACGCGGCGGGAGCAGCCGCAGCACCGCGTCGACCACGTCCGGGAAATAACGATCCAGCGGCTTGGTGTTGCGGCTGCCGATCAGCACCTCGTCACCGTCGCGGAAGACGATCGCCCGGAACCCGTCCCATTTGGCCTCGTAGTGCAGACCGGCGGGAATCCGCGCGGCCGCCTTGGCGAGCATCGGCTTGACCGGGGGCATCACGGGAAGGCGCATGCGCCTCAGTGTGCGCGGGCCCTCCACGGGTCGCCTCCGCAGCGGCCGACCGGCGGTATGCCATCGGGACGAATCAGGGCAAATCTGCCTACCCTGAGGGATGAGCGCTGCCGAGGAGTTCGAGGTCGACGGCAGGTCCGTCCGGGTGAGCAATATCGACAAGGTCTACTACCCCGCCCGCGGCTTCACCAAGGGGGACGTGGTCCGCTACGTGATCGCGGTCGGCGGCGGACTGCTGCGCGGTCTGCGGGATCGGCCCACCACGCTCCAGCGCTTTCCGGACGGCGTGGACGGCGAGTCGTTCTTCCAGAAGCGGGTGCCCAAGTACCTGCCGGAGTGGATCCCCACCGCCCGGATCACCTTCCCCAGCGGCCGGTACGCCGACGAGATGGCCCCGGACAGCGTGGCCGCGCTGGTGTGGGCGGCCAACCTGGGCACCCTGACCTTCCACCCCTGGCCGGTCCGGCGCAGCGCCACCGAACACCCCGACGAACTGCGGATCGACCTCGACCCGCAGCCGGGCACCGACTTCGCCGACGCGGTCCGCGCCGCACACGCGATGCGCGAGGTGCTCGCCGCGTACGACCTGACCGCGTGGCCGAAGACCTCCGGCGGGCGCGGCCTGCACCTGTACGTGCCGGTGCGCCCCGAGTGGGAGTTCACCGACGTGCGGCGCGCGGTGATCGCGCTGGGCCGCGAACTCGAGGCGCGGATGCCCGATCGGGTGACCACCGCGTGGTGGAAGGAGGAGCGCGGCGAACGCATCTTCGTGGACTACAACCAGATGGCCCGCGACCGCACCATCGCCGCCGCCTACTCGCCGCGCCCCACCGCCCGCGCGACCGTCTCGGCACCGCTGACCTGGGAGGAGGTCGACGACGCGCACCCCGACGACTTCGACCTGGGCAGCATGCCCGAGCGCTACGCCCGGGTGGGCGACGTGCACGCGGACATGGGCGAGCAGGCCTTCGATCTGCGCCCGGCGCTCGAACTGGCCGACCGACAGGCGCGTGACCACGGCGTGGGTGACATGCCGTACCCGCCGGACCACCCCAAGATGCCCGGCGAGCCACCCCGGGTGCAGCCCAGCCGCGCCCGCGAACACTGAAATCCCGGCCCGCGCCCGCGGGCGGTGCATCCCAGCCGCGGTCGCCGGCAAGGCCGCTTTCGTGGGCGCCGAAGCCGAAACCGAATCCGAAATCGAATCCGAAACAGGAGAGAGTCCCTCATGTGTGTGTCGTTCCGTGTGCCGCTGTCCGTGCACAGCCCCGTCTCGATTCGCAATCCCCTGTCGAGTCGCGCGCGCCGGTCCGTTCGCAAGGACGTGGGTCTGCTCGCGCTGCGCGTCGGCACCGGCGGCGTGCTGTTCGCGCACGGCGCGCAGAAGTTGTTCGGCTGGTTCGGCGGGCACGGCCTGGCCGGCACCGGCTCGGCGATGGAGCACATGGGCTTTCGGCCCGGCCGGCACAGTGCGATCGCGGCCGGGCTGGGCGAGGCGGGCGGCGGCGTGTTGCTCGCGCTGGGTCTGGCCACGCCCGCCGCGGGTGCGGCGGCGGCCGGTGCGATGGCGGGCGCGGTCGCGGTACACGCGCCGGCCGGCTTCTTCGCCCAATCGGGCGGCTTCGAGTACCCGGCGTTCCTCGGCTTCGTCGCGGCCGGGCTCGGCGTCGCGGGTCCCGGGCGGTTCTCGGTGGACCATCTGACCTGCCACGTGCTCGACCGCCCGTGGGTGGTCGGCCTCGCCTTCACCGGCAGCGCCGCGGCGGCGGCCGCGGTGATCGGGCGGCGGCGGGCGGTGGCCGCCGCGGAGGCGGACGCCGCGGCCGACTCGGCTTGAGCGGCGGCTCCACCGACGGGCGCCGGCGGGACGAGGGGCGTCGGCCGAGCGGGTGGCGTCAGCGGGACGCGCCGGTCCAGGCGAGCAGACGCCGCACCGGCCACGTGGTGATCACCCGGTCGGCCGGCACGTCGCATGCCTGCGCTCGGGCACACCCGTAGCCCTGCCAGTCGAGCTGGCCCGGCGCGTGCGCGTCGGTGTCGATCGAGAGGAAGACACCCGCGGCGAGCGCTCGGCGGAGCAGCCGGGACGGCGGATCGCTGCGTTCGGGGCGGCAGTTGATCTCCACGGCGGTGTCCGACTCGGCACACGCGGCGAACACCGCGTCGGCGTCGAAGGCGGACTCCGGGCGCTGTTTGCCCTGAATCAGCCGACCCGTGCAGTGACCCAGCACGTTCACGCGCGGGTTGCGCACGGCGGCCAGCAGTCGGCGGGTCATCGCCGGCTCGTCCATCCGCAGCTTGGAGTGCACCGACGCGACCACGACGTCCAGGCGGTCCAGCAGTTCCGGCTCCTGATCGAGCGAACCGTCGTCGAGGATGTCGCACTCGATGCCGGTGAGCAGGCGGAACGGGGCCAGTTCGGCGGCGATCTCGGCCACCACGTCCAACTGCGCGCGGAGCCGCTCGGCGGTCAGACCACGGGCCACGGTCAGCCGGGGCGAGTGGTCGGTGAGCACCACCCACTCGTGGCCCAGATCCCGCGCGGTGCGGGCCATCAGTTCGATCGGGCTGCCGCCGTCGGACCAGTCGGAGTGCATGTGGCAGTCGCCGCGCTGGGCGGCGAGCAGCGCCGCGCCGTCGGTGGGCACGGGCGACGGGCGGGCCTCGAGGTCGGCGAGGTAGCCCGGTACGCCGCCCGCGTGCGCCTGTTCGATCACGTCCGCCGTCTTGGGGCCGATGCCCTTCAGTTCGCCGAGCGTGTGCCGCTCCACCCGCCGGCGCAGCTCGTCCGGGTCGAGCCCGGCGACCACGGCGGACGCGGTGCGGAAGGCCTTGACCCGGTAGGTGGGCGCCTGATCGCGTTCGAGCAGGTAGGCGATGCGATCCAGCGCCGCCACCGGGTCGGCGGCGGGCGGGGGTGGGGCGGAATCGGTGCGTCGTGAAGCCATGGGAGGACTGTGGCCGCGCGCGACGGCGGTAAACCGGGTGGGCGATCGGGCGGCCGTGGGGGGCGACGGAAGCGAACCCGGCCCGCGCTCCTCGCCCCGTGCCCGCGAACCGTCGGCCTCGCCGGCGCCCGGGACGGCGGCGGGGTGGTGAGCGGCCGGTCGGCGACGCACGTACGGGGGTACCGAGGGACATCTCGGCACCCCCGCGGGTCGTCGGCGGCGTGGGTCAGGCGTCGGGTCCGGGCCGGGGGTCGCCCTCCTCGACCCAGTCCATCGTCCGCTCCACCGCCTTGCGCCAGTTGCGGTATCCCAGGTCGCGGGTGGCGTCGTCCATCCGCGAGGTCCACTCGGCCGCGCGGTGCCAGTTCGCCCGCAGCGAGTCGAGGTCCGGCCAGTAGCCGACCGCGAGGCCGGCGGCGTACGCGGCGCCCAGCGCGGTGGTCTCGGCCACGAACGGGCGGGCCACCGGGGCGTCCAGCACGTCGGCGATGGTCTGCATGAGCAGGTTGTTGGCGGTCATGCCGCCGTCCACCTTGAGCGTCGCGAGCTTGACCCCGGAGTCGCGCTCCATCGCGTCCACCACCTCGCGGGTCTGCCACGCGGTGGCCTCCAGCACGGCCCGCGCGATGTGTCCCTTGTTCACGTACGCGGTCAGACCCGCGATCACACCGCGGGCGTCCGAGCGCCAGTACGGCGCGAACAGGCCGGAGAAGGCCGGGACGAAGTAGGCCCCGCCGTTGTCCTCCACGGTGAGCGCCAGCGTCTCGATCTCGGCCGCGGTGGAGATCAGCCCCATCTGGTCGCGCATCCACTGCACCAGCGAACCGGTGACCGCGATCGAGCCCTCCAGCGCGTAGACCGGCGCCTCCTTGCCGAGCCGGTAGCCGACGGTGCTGAGCAGGCCGTGGTGCGACTGCACGATCCGCGACCCGGTGTTGATCAGCAGGAAGCTGCCGGTGCCGTAGGTGCTCTTGGCCTCGCCCTCCTCGAAGCAGGTCTGCCCGAACAGCGCGGCCTGCTGGTCGCCCAGCGCGGAGGCGACCGGGACGCCCTCCAGGATGCCCCGGGCGGTGCCGTACACCTCGGAGGAGGAGCGGATCTCGGCCAGCAGCGAACGCGGCACGTCCATCGCGCGCAGGATCCGGTCGTCCCAGTCCAGCGTCTCCAGGTTCATCAACATCGTGCGCGAGGCGTTGGTGACATCGGTGACGTGCACACCGCCGTCCGGGCCGCCGGTGAGGTTCCACACCACCCAGGACTCCATCGTGCCGAACAGGATGTCGCCCCGGTCGGCCCGCTCGCGCAGCCCCTCGACGTTGTCGAGCAGCCAGCGGATCTTGGGTCCGGCGAAGTAGCTGGCGAGCGGCAGCCCGGTCTCCACCCGGAAGCGGTCCTGGCCGACGTTGCCGCCCAGCTCGCGACACAGCGCGTCGGTGCGGGTGTCCTGCCACACGATCGCGTTGTGCACCGGCACGCCGGTATGGCGATCCCACAACACGGTGGTCTCGCGCTGGTTGGTGATGCCCAGCGCGCGGATCTGCTCGCGGCGGATGCCGGCCTGGGCGAGCGCGCCGGCGACCACCGCCTGCACCACGCTCCAGATCTCGGCGGCGTCGTGCTCGACCCACCCCGGACGCGGGAAGATCTGCCGGTGCTCGCGCTGGTCGACGGCGACGATGCGCCCGTCCGCGCCGAAGATGATGCATCGGCTGGACGTGGTGCCCTGGTCGATCGCGGCGATGTAGGTGTCGGACATGGCTCCTCTTCCGAAGGATCCGAGGGAAAGGTCGGGGTCGGTACGAATGCGCGGGCTCAGAACGCGAGCCGGTACAGGCCGCCGGCCGCCAGCCCGCCGAGGGTGGGGCCGACCACGGGGACCCACGCGTACGACCAGTCCGAGCCGCCCTTCTCGGGAATGGGCAGCAGGGAGTGTGCCAGGCGCGGGCCCAGGTCGCGGACCGGGTTGATGGCGTAGCCGGTCGGACCGCCCAGGGACAGGCCGATGCCCACCACCAGGAGCGCGGTCATCAGGATGCCGGTGCCGGAGAGGGCGAGACCGTCGGTCAGGCCCTGGGTCAGGATCACGATGACCAGCACGGTCGTGGCGATCGTCTCGGTGATCACGTTCTGGATCGGGTTGCGGATCTCCGGCGAGGTGGCGAACACCCCGAGTACCGGTTCGCCGTGCTCCTTGAACTGTCCCAGGTAGGTCGCCCAGGCCAGCACGGCGCCGATCACCGCTCCGACGAACTGCCCGGCGAGGTAGACCGGCACCTTGTCCCATTCTCCCGTCTTGACGGCTATCCCGAGTGTCACGGCGGGATTGAGATGCGCTCCGGACAGGGACACGCTCGCATATGCCCCGGCCAGGACCGCGAAGCCCCAGCCGAAGGCGATCGCCAGCCAACCCGCGTTCTGTGCCTTGGACCGGTTCAGGGTGACCGCGGCGCAGACACCGACGCCCATGAGCAGCAGGATGGCCGTACCCAAGGTCTCACCGATGAAGATCTTGTCGCTTGTCACAACACGACCCCTTCTGACTGCGCTGATGCCTACCGCGCTGATGGATCGACGCCGGAACCGGGCGCCGGACGGCACACGGCGCGCCGGGTCGGCGCGCCGTGCGGGGATGCGGGAATCCGGACCACATGAGGCGGTGCCGGGGAAGCCCGGCGAATGCGGTGCCGTGTGGCGTGTGCGCGGCGGGGCGGGCCCGACCACGCTCGGCCCGGAATCGTCCGGGCCCGTCCATTCGATGACTCTGACTGGCATTCGACATTGACGACCGCTGTCCGGCAGTGTTCTCTGCGGGTTGCGCCGCCGTCAAGAGTCCGTGAACATCTCGTTTCCGAACCTCCCCGCGAGCGCCGGGCCCGGCGGGAGGGTGGTGGACGTGGCCGGCGTGTGTGCGACCGCTGTTCTACATTGCCAACCCGATCTTGATTGCCAACCTGATCTTCGATGGAGGAGTTGGTATGCCCGGTCCCATCCAGTCGCTCGAACGCGCAGCGGCGATCCTGCGGCTGCTCGCCGGCGGCGAACGGCGCTTCGGTCTGAGCGAAGTGGCCACCACTCTGGGTCTGGCGAAGGGCACCGCGCACGGCATCCTGCGCACCCTCCACCAGGAGGGGTTCGTCGAACAGGACCCCAAGAGCGGCAAGTACCAGCTCGGCGCCGAGCTGCTCCGGCTCAGCAGTTCCTACCTGGACGTGCACGAGTTGCGCGCCCGTGCCCTGGTCTGGGCGGACGACCTGGCCCGCGCGAGCGGCGAGAGCGTGCGCATCGGGGTGCTGCACAAGGGCGGCGTCCTGGTCATCCACCACGTCTTTCGGCCGGACGACAGCCGCCAGGTGCTGGAGATCGGCGCGATGTTGCCCTTGCACTCCACCGCGTGGGGCAAGGTCCTGCTCGCGCTGGACCCGGCCGCGCGCGCCGAGTTGGACGAGACCGATCCGGTCGCGTTCACCTCGCGCACCGTGGTCGACCCGGTCGCGGTGGACACGGAGAGCGTGACGGTGCGCGAACGCGGGTGGGCGTGCGACATCGAGGAGTCGGTCCTGGGCCTGGCGGGCATCGGGGGGGGGGGGCGCGGGGGGGGGGGGGGGGAAGGGGGGGGTGGGGGGGGGGAGGGGGGGGGGGGGGGGGGGGTATCA
>NZ_JBVHLU010000188.1:0-11332 GCF_055558835.1 Embleya sp. NPDC025285 | reverse complement strand
AGGGGGGGGGCCGGAGAGAGAACAAACACGCAAAAAAAAAAAGACAAAAACCAACCCCGCCCCCCCCCCCCCCCCCCCCCCCCCCCCCCCCGTGCCCCCCCCCCCCCCCCCCCCCCCCCCCCCCCCCCCCCCCCCCCCCCCGACGACGGCGTGCACCGGATCGGCAACGCGCACCCGTGCGCCGAGTCGCCGAGTTCGCTGACCCGACGGTCGCGGATCAGCAACTCGCGTACAGGTAAGCCGAGTTGCCGGGTGCGGTGACCTGACGGTCGCGGAGCACGACGGAGACCTTGCCGCCCCAGCCGCGGCACGCGGTGTCGAAGTCGGCCCGGGAGTACTCGACGACGAAGACACGATTGGCGAAGGCCGAGGCGTAGGCGCCGCACTCGTCGTAGTGGCCGCACTCCTCGGCGACCGCGAAATCGAAGCCGATCTCGGCGCGGCGGCCGGCCAGTTCGACGGTGTTCTTCTGCCCGATGGCCAGGCCCGCGGCATGGGCGCGCCCGGTCAGCAGCCGGGCGAACGCGGCGTCGTGCTCGAGGGTCAGCAGGCCGCCCGAGCGGCTGTAGGAGTCCAGGTTGTCGGGTTCGACGGCCTGGAAGCCGCTCTTGGCGCAGTCGTCGATCCAGGGCCCGACCACCCCGATCAGCTTGGCGCGCTTGGCCTCGGTGGACACGTCGAGCAGGGCCTCGCCCCAGTCCTCGTCCAGCACCACCTTGCCGCCCTTGCGCAGGAGCAGGTCCGGGTGCTCCTTCTCCCACCACGCCCGCGCGTCCGGCTGGGTCTGGAAGGCGTTGACGTAGCAGATGTTGTATCGCCCGGGTTCGGGTCGCGCGCCCCGATCGCGGATCAGCACGCGCACGTTCGCCGGCGGCGGGTAGGGGCCGCCGATCTGGTAGTCGAACGGGGCGTCGGCGGCGGGCGGCACGACCTGCTTCGCCGAGCCGCCGGGTGCCGCCTGCCCGGGCGGCGCGGGGGTGTTCGGGGCCGGGGCGGCCCCCGGCGCCGTCGGATTCGCCGTTGCCGTCGGGCTCGCCGACGTGGTCGGGACCTCCGGAGCCGTCTCGCTCACCGGCGCGGCCGGGCTCGCCGCCGTCGATGCCGCCGACGGCGAACCGGCCGCCACCCGGGGCGGATTCGCGTCCGCGTCCGACCCTCCTTCGGACCCGCAACCCGCCACGGCGGCCAGCGCCAGGGTCAACGCGACCGCCGCGCGGGCGACTCCGCGGCGTCCGTGGCGTCTGCGGTGGCCGTGGCGTCCGCGGTGGCCGCGGAAAATGAACGAACCTGACACGTGCACTCCTTGCGTGACGGGCCGAAACCGCGCTCACCCGGCGCGGCGAATTCCCGCCGGTGGATATCTGATCCCGGTAATAAATCGAGGTTCGCGCGGGAACGCTTCCGCGTTCCACGACTATAGCCCGATTGCCGGGAGCAAATTATCGCCGAGAATGATCATGCCCGGGAATCACGCATCCGGATAAACGACCCTGCCGGAATCCACCCGCGCCCGGCCGAATCCGTCATATCAGGCCGCGGTGCGCATCGGTGCGGAAAGGGCTTTCGGGTCGAAACCGCTCGCGGTGACCGTGCCATTCGCATCCAGCAAACCGAACACCGGATATCCGGCGACCGCGAATCCCCGGCCCAACGGCCCGTCGGCAGGCTCCACCACGACCCGCGCGACCGCGGTCAGCGCGGCGACCTGCTCACGGGTGTCCGCCTCGTCGCCGTGCACCACCGCGAGCACCCGCCGGCCCTCGCCGCCCGCCTTGCGCGCGGCCTTCACGAACAGCGGCAGCCGCTCCGCGCAAGCCGGGCACCCCGGCGAGAAGAAGCCGAACAGCACGGCCCCCAAACCGTCCCGGGACACCGCCTCACCTGCGGTGGTGACCGCGGCGAAGGCGGGCACCGTCGCGCCCACCGGCAGCACCAGGTCCGCGATGTCCGCATCGTGTCCGCCGTGCCCCTGCCCGCGTCGCGCGCGCAGCTTGCGCACGACACCGAAGGTGAGCAGCAGGTTCAACAGGCACAACACGGTGACCAGGACCACGGCGGCGATCAGCAACGGCATGGCGACTCTCCCGAGGCGGCGAAGGATGTCGGCCGACCTCAGGGCCCGCCACACACGGGCGAACGGGATCGGCGTAGAGGATCCGTGAACGGGACCGCGAACACGACCGGGCGAAATGTATCCCCGGGCCCGCCAATGGCATCAGTGCTCACCCGGAGCCGTTCCGAAACAAAGAAGATACTCGTCGATTCGGGCCGCTCGCATTCTCTTGCCACTCGGCGTCGAACGGGTTTAGCGTCGCCTCCGGCAGAAGCACACCCCGCTTCCGTCGAATCGACCCTGCAATGGAGGTCCACGATGAACCGTGTGATCGGCACCATGGGCGACAAACTGTTGGGGCTCGTCCTCCGCGAGAAACGCGCCGGGGCGTGTGTCCCGGAACACGGCCAGTTCTGCGCCTGCCGTAGCCACTACCGCTACGTGTACAGCTGCAACGGTCCGTGCGTGAAGACCGCCACCCGCTGTTGATTCCGCCATCGCACGGGACCCCGGAGGGCGGTACGCCCCCGGGGTCCCGGTTGCGCCCCCGCGCGGTCAAGGTCGCCCTCACCCTCCAGTTCCGGGCCGCGCCGGTGGGCGCCGCGCTTTTGTTGGCCTGTACCGTGCTGATCGGCGTGCTGCCCGCCCTGGTCGCCTGGTCGACCAAACTGCTCTTCGACGAGTTGGGCCGAGGCGCGCAGGTCGACTCCGGACGGGCGGTGGCACTGGGCCTGGTGCTCGCGACGCTCGGCGCGGTGCTCGCCGTCCTGATGCAACTGGCCGCCTACCTGGACGAGGTGGTCCGGCGTCGACTGGTGGTCACCGTCGAGCGGGACCTGTTCGCCAAGGTCAACGAGTTCCGCGGACTGCGGCGCTTCGAGGACCCGGCGTTCCACGACCGGCTGCGGCTGGCCCAGCAGGCCTCCGAGGACGCGCCGCACAACATCACCATGTTCAGCCAGGAGGTGGTGCGTTCCGCCGCCGCGCTGAGCGGGTTCACCGGAGTGTTGTGGGCCGTGTGGCCGCCGATGGTGGGCCTGCTGTTCCTGGTGGGCGTCGCCGCGTTGTCGGCCCGGCTGTCGATGGCACGCGGGCAGGTGGCGGTGCTCGAACTGACCTCCGGGAAACAGCGCCGCCGGCTGTTCTACCGGTCGCTGCTGACCGACCCGCGTGCGGCCAAGGAGATCCGGCTGTTCGGGTTGGGCGACTTCCTGCACGGTCGGCTGGTACGCGCGCTCGCCGAGGCAACCGACGCCGAACTCGCGGTGGCCCGACGCGGCATGCTCGTCCAGGCCGGATTCGCCGCGCTGAACGCGGTGGTGGCGGGTCTGGGCATGGTCGTGGTGGTCGCGGGCGCCGCGCGCGGGCGATTCACCGTCGGCGACGTGATGCTGTTCACCGCCGCCGCCGCGGGTGTGCAACAGGCCTTCACCGGCGTGGTCTCCCAGGCCGGGATGGCCGCCGAGGCGATCCGGCTGTTCGGCCACTTCCTGGACCTGATGGACACCCCCGACGACTTGGCCACCGCCACCACCGGTACCGGGCAGGTGCCCGCGCTGCGCGGAGCGGTCGAGTTCGACGACGTGTGGTTCCGCTACGACGAGCACGGGCCGTGGGTGCTGCGCGGCGTCCGCTTGGTGATACCGGCCGGCGGCGCGGTGGGACTGGTCGGGCGCAACGGCGCCGGCAAGAGCACGCTGATCAAGCTGCTCTGCCGGTTCTACGACCCGGACCGGGGCACGATTCGCTGGGACGGCGTGGACATCCGCACGATGGACGTGGCCGCGCTGCGCCGCCGGATCGGGGTGACCTTCCAGGACTACATGACCTACGACCTCTCGGCGGCGGAGAACATCGGCATCGGCGACCTGGCCCACCGCGAGGACCTGGTCCGGATCCGGGCCGGCGCGGTGTCGGCGGGCATCGACGCGGACCTGTCCGCGCTGCCGGACGGCTACCGCACCCAGTTGAGCCGGGTGCACCTGGACGAGGACGACGACAAGGCAGGCGTCACGCTGTCCGGCGGCCAGTGGCAGCGCGTAGCGCTGGCCCGCTCGCTGATGCGCGCCGACGCGGACCTGCTGATCCTGGACGAGCCCAGTTCTGGCCTGGACCCCGAGGCCGAACACGACGTGCACCGCACACTGCACCGGCATCGGGCCGGCCGGACGAGCCTGCTGGTGTCGCACCGGCTCGGCGCGCTGCGCGACGCGGACACCATCGCCGTGCTCGCCGACGGCCGGATCACCGAACTGGGCTGCCACGATCAGTTGATGGCGTTGGCCGACGGGCACTACGCCCGGCTGTTCGGGCTCCAGGCGGCCGGCTACCGGGACTCGGACGGACAGGACGACTCGACCAGGATCGCGGAGGACGCGCAGTGAACCCGAGAACACGCGGCGCCCTGGTGCTCGCCGCGGTCGTGGCGACCGCGACGCCGATCCTCTGGGCGGTGCGCTCGCGGGTCGCCCTGGTACGGGTGACCGGAATGAGCATGGCGCCCACGTTCGTGCACGGCGAGCGGTTGATCGTACGCCGGACCACCACGGTGCGACGCGGCGACGCGATCGTCTTCCGCAACCCGGTCCGGTTCGGTGCGGAGGACGAACTGCGCTGGTTGGTCAAGCGGGTGGCGGCGGTCCCCGGCGATCCGGTGCCGCGCGAGGTGCGCCAGGCGGTGCACGCGGTGCGCGGGACGCGGGTGCCGCAGAGTTCGCTGGTGGTGCGCGGTGACGCGGCGCGGACCCAGGACTCGCGGCACTTCGGGTACGTGCCGACCTCGACCGTGCTGGGCGTGGTGGTCGGCGGACGCTGAGGCCCGGCGTGCCCCGCCCCGACCGGGGCCGCCGAGGGGCCGCTCCCTTGACGGGTTCGACCGTGGGGTCGTACGTTCCCTTGCATCGAATTGAAACGTTTCATTTTCTGTGCGTCAGGAGAGTGCTCCCATGCCGGACCACACGATGGTGCGGGCCGCCCTGCGCGCCCAGCGGATCGAGACCCCCTCGTGGGCCTACGGCAATTCCGGCACCCGGTTCAAGGTGTTCGCCCAGGAGGGCGTGCCGCGCGATCCGTTCGAGAAGATCGCGGACGCGGCCCAGGTGCACGCCTTCACCGGGGTGGCGCCGATCGTGTCGCTGCACATCCCGTGGGACCGCGTCGAGGACTACGCGGAACTGGCCGAACACGCGCGGAACCACGGCGTACGGATCGGCGCGATCAACGCCAACGTGTTCCAGGACGACGACTACATGCTCGGCAGCGTGACCAACCCCGACGCACGGGTGCGGCGCAAGGCGATCGACCACCTGCTCGCGTGCGTGGACGTGTTGGACGCGACCGGATCGCGCGACGTGAAGTTGTGGTTCTCGGACGGCACCAACTACCCGGGGCAGGGCGACATCGCCACCCGGCAGGGGCACCTGGGCGAGGCACTGGCCGAGGTGTACGCGCGACTCGGCGCGGACCAGCGGATCCTGTTGGAGTACAAGCTCTTCGAGCCCGCGTTCTACATGACCGACGTACCGGACTGGGGCACGGCTTACGCGCACTGCCTCAAGCTCGGCCCCAAGGCCGTGGTGTGCGTGGACACCGGACACCACGCGCCGGGCACCAACATCGAGTTCATCGTGGCGTTCCTCTTGCGTGAGGGCCGGCTCGGCGCGTTCGACTTCAACTCCCGCTTCTACGCGGACGACGACCTGATGGTGGGCGCGGCGGACCCGTTCCAACTGTTTCGGATCATGCACGAGGTGGTACGTGGCGGTGGGCTCGATCCGGCCGTCGGAGTCAATTTCATGCTCGACCAGTGCCACAACATCGAGCCGAGGATCCCCGGCCAGATCCGCTCGGTGACCAACGTCCAGGAGGCCACCGCCAAGGCGCTCCTGGTCGACGCCGAGGCTCTGGCCGACGCGCAGCGGGCCGGCGACGTCCTCGGCGCGAACGCCGTGCTGATGGACGCCTACAACACCGATGTCCGCCCGCTGCTGAGGGAGTTGCGCGAGGAGCAGGGGCTCGCGCCGGATCCGGTCGCGGCGTATCACGCGTCGGGTCACGGCGATCGCATCCGGGCCGAGCGGGTCGGGGGCACACCGGCCGGCTGGGGCGCCTGAGCCCGGGTACGCTTCGCCCGCCTCCGGCACTGCGCCGTGACGCGTTTCCGCACCGCCGCACCGCGTCGTACCACACCGCATCGCACCGCATTTCCGCGCCGCGCCGTACCGCATTTCCGCGCTTGCGCGCAGCGCCGCAGTTCCGTACTTCCGCACCGCGCCGTACCGATGTACAAGGAGCCCGCCGATGTCCGGCACCCCGTCCGAGGTCGATCGTCTGCTCAGTCGTTCCCGTGCGCTGGGCGCGGATCCGCGCAACACCAACTACGCCGGAGGCAACACCTCCGCCAAGGCCGACGGGATCGACCCGGTCACCGGCGCGGCGGTACCGCTGATGTGGGTCAAGGGGTCGGGCGGAGACCTGGGTACGCTGACCGAGGACGGGCTGGCCGTGTTGCGGCTCGACCGGCTGCGCGCGTTGGTGGGGGTGTACCCGGGCGACGAGCGCGAGGACGACATGGTCGCCGCGTTCGACTTCTGCGCGCACGGCAAGGGCGGCGCCGCGCCGTCCATCGACACCGCGATGCACGGTCTGCTCGACGCCGCGCACGTGGACCACCTGCATCCCGACTCGGGCATCGCCCTGGCCACCGCGGCGGACGGCGAGAAGCTCACCGCCGAGTGTTTCGGCGACACCGTGGTGTGGGTGCCATGGCGCCGACCCGGATTCCGCCTCGGCCTGGACATCGCGGCCATCCGGGCGGCCAACCCGCACGCGATCGGGTGCGTGCTGGGCGGGCACGGGATCACCGCATGGGGTGACACCAGCGCCGAGTGCGAGCGCAACTCGCTGCACATCATCCGGGGCGCGGAGAAGTTCATCGCGTCGCGGCACGACCCGGCCCGGCATGCGTTCGGCGAGCTGCTGGCCGAACCGCTGCCCGACACGCAACGGCGGGCCCGGGCCGCCGCGTTGGCGCCCGTACTCCGCGGACTCGCCGGCACCGACCAGCGCCGGGTCGGCCATTTCACGGACAGCGCCCCGGTGTTGGAGTTCCTATCCCGGGCCGAGCACCCCAGGCTCGCGGCGCTGGGCACCTCGTGCCCGGACCACTTCCTGCGTACCAAGGTGCGGCCGATGGTGGTCGACCTGCCGGCCCACGCGCCGATCGAGGACGTGCTCGCCCGACTGCCCGAGTTGCACGCGAAATATCGTGCCGAGTACGCCGCGTACTACGCCCGGCACGCCGAACCCGACTCGCCGGCCATCCGCGGCGCCGACCCGGCGATCGTGCTCGTGCCCGGCGTGGGCATGTTCTCCTTCGGCCCGGACAAGCAGACCGCCCGGGTGGCGGGCGAGTTCTACGTCAACGCGATCAACGTGATGCGCGGCGCGGAGACGATCTCGACCTACGCGCCGATCGACGAGCGGGAGAAGTTCCGGATCGAGTACTGGGCCCTGGAGGAAGCCAAGTTGGCCCGCCGCCCCGCGCCGCGGGCGCTCGCCGGTCGGGTGGCCCTGGTCACCGGTGCGGGTTCGGGGATCGGCAAGGCGATCGCCGAACGGCTGGTCGCCGAAGGGGCGTGCGTGGTGGTCGCGGACGTGAACGCGGTGACCGCCGGCGAGGTCGCCGAGGCGCTCGGCGGTCCGGACCGGGCCGTCCCGGTCACCGTCGACGTGACCTCCGAGGAGGGCATCCTGGCCGCGTTCGCCGCGGCGGCACTGGCCTTCGGCGGCGTGGATCTGGTGGTCAACAACGCGGGCCTGTCCATCTCCAAACCGCTCCTGGAGACCACGGCCCGCGACTGGGACCTCCAACACGACGTGATGGCGCGCGGCTCCTTCCTGGTCTCGCGCGAGGCGGCCCGGACGATGATCGCGCAGGGCACGGGCGGCGACATCGTCTACATCGCCTCCAAGAACGGGGTGTTCGCCGGCCCGGACAACATCGCCTACGGCGCGACCAAGGCCGACCAGGCACATCAGGTGCGGTTGTTGGCGGCCGAGTTGGGTCCGCACGGGATTCGGGTCAACGGCGTCAACCCCGATGGTGTGGTGCGCGGATCGGGCATCTTCGCGGCCGGGTGGGGTGCGCAGCGCGCCGCGGTGTACGGGGTCGAGGAGGACAGGTTGGGCGAGTACTACGCGCGGCGGACGTTGCTGGGGCGCGAGGTGTTGCCGTCGCACGTGGCCAACGCGGTCTTCGCGCTGACGGGTGGGGAGTTGTCGCACACGACCGGCCTGCACATCCCGGTGGACGCGGGCGTCGCGGCGGCGTTCCTTCGCTGAGTCCGTCGAGTCCGTCGAGTCCGTCGAGTCCGTGGGCCCGTCGGGCCCGTCCGGTTCGGCGAGTCCATCGAGTTCGTCGTGTAAGTCGCGTCCGTCGAGTCCGTATCGACGAGGTAAGAGGAGGTGTTGGGCATGCATACGCCGCGGACCTTTGTGGCCGTCGATCTCGGGGCTTCCAGTGGGCGAGTGCTGGCCGGGCGGGTGGGTCCGGAGTCGCTGACGGTGAGCGAGGCGCATCGCTTCGTCAACCGGCCGGTGCGCGTCGCCGGCACACTGCACTGGGACGCCCTGGCGTTGTACGGCGGCGTTCTGGACGGGCTGCGGGCCGCCGGACGCACCGCCGGGACGCCGGTGAGCGTGGGAATCGACGCGTGGGCCGTCGACTTCGGGCTGCTCGACGCAAGCGGGGCGCTGCTCGGCAATCCGGTGCACTATCGCGACGGTCGCACCGAGGGGGTGCCCGAGCGGGTGTACGCCCGCGTGCCCGCTGCCGAGCTGTACGCGATCACCGGGATCCAGCACGCGGGCTTCAACACCGTCCACCAACTCGTCGCGGCGGCCGACACGCCGCAATTCGCGGTCGCCCGGCAGGCGTTGCTGATTCCGGACCTGATTTCCCACTGGCTGACCGGGGTGGCCGGCACCGAGGTGACCAACGCCTCCACCACCCAGCTCCTGGACCCGGTCTCCGGGCACTGGTCGACCGCGATCATGTCGGCGCTCGGGCTGGATCCGAACCTGTTCCCACCGCTGCGGTTGCCCGGCGAGGCCGCGGGTGTGCTCGACGCCGAGGTGCTGGCCGAGACCGGACTGCGCGGACCCGTCCGGGTCACCGCCGTGGGATCGCACGACACCGCGTCGGCGGTGGTCGGCGTGCCCGCGCGCGGCGATCGCTTCGCGTACATCTCCAGCGGGACCTGGTCCCTGGTCGGTGTCGAACTCGACGCGCCGGTGCTCACCGAGGAGAGTCGGCAGGCCAACTTCACCAACGAGCTGGGCGTCGACGGCACCGTGCGCTACCTGCGCAATGTGATGGGACTGTGGCTGCTCCAGGAGTGCATGCGGCACTGGGACCGGCTCGGTCGACCGCATTCGCTGGAGCGCCTGCTGGACGACGCGGCGAAGGTGCCGGCGCTGCGCTTTCTCGTGGACGCCGGTGATCCGGTGTTCCTGGCGCCCGGCGACATGCCGGACCGGATCGCGGCGGCCTGCCGTCGCGCCGGTGGGCACGTGCCCGGCACGCCCGGCGAGACGGTGCGCTGCATCGTGGACAGCCTGGCGCTCGCCTACCGCACGGCCGTCCTGGACGCGCAGCGCCTGTCCGGACACGTCGTCGACGTCGTACACGTGGTCGGCGGCGGAGCACTGAACACGCTGCTGTGCCAGACCACCGCCGACGCGTGCGCACTGCCGGTGGTGGCCGGGCCGACCGAGGCCGCGGCGCTGGGCAATCTGCTGGTGCAGGCGCGGGCCGCCGGGAGCGTGACCGGTTCACTCGCGGACCTGCGCCGGCTGTTGCGGACGACCCAGCCGCTGCGCCGGTACGAGCCGCGGGACGGGGCCGGCGGGGGCGACTGGGCGAGGGCGGCGGATCGGCTGCCGGTGCGACCGGCCCCGGTCGGCTGAGGGGGCGGGGCGCGGCGTCCCGGGCGGTACGGGCTCGGGCGGTGGGGGCTCGGGGTGCGAATCGTGCGGACGTGCCCCGGGTGTCGCCCGGTCCGCACGTGCGGTCGGCGCCGATCCGGGGCGCGCGGCGACAACCGTTAGGCTGCCCTGATGGCGCCCGCCGGAGATTACCGGCCTGGAGGAGCGGATCGATCCCGGATGACGACGTCGAGCATCAAAGAGGTGGCCCACCGGGCCGGTGTGTCGGTGGGCACCGTGTCCAACGTGCTCAATCACCCCGAGCGGGTGGCCGAGTCGACCAGGACCCGGGTGCTCGAAGCGGTGGCGCTGCTCGGGTTCGTCCGCAACGACTCGGCCCGTTCGCTGCGTTCGGGCGTCGCGAACACCGTGGGCCTGATCGTCCTGGACGTGGCGAACCCGTTCTTCACGGATGTCGCGCGCGGTGTGGAGGACGCCTGCAACGAGACCGGCTCGGTGGTCATCCTGTGCAACTCGGACGACTCCGGGGCCAAGCAGGAGCGGTATCTGCGGGTGCTCCAGGAACAGCGGGTCCGCGGCGTGCTGGTCACTCCCGCGCGGGACGCCGAGTTGCCGGTGGCGGAGTTGCGGGCGCGGGGCCTGGCCGTGGTGCTCCTCGATCGCACCGACGACCGGGCCGACCTGTGCTCGGTCGCGGTGGACGACGTGGTCGGCGGCCGGTTGGCCGCGGAGCACCTGGTGGCCGAGGGGCATCGCGAGTTCGCGTTCGTCACCGGTCCCCTGGGCATCCGGCAGTGCGAGGACCGCCGTCGGGGTATGCGGGCCGCGCTGCGGGACGCGGGACTGCGACTGGGTACGTCCACCCGCGACGTGGTGGTGCCGGCGATGAACGCGCGCTCGGGCGCGGAGGCCGCCGGGCGGCTGCTCGCGGCGGGCCGGCTGCCGTCGGCGGTGTTCTGCGCCAACGACCTGCTCGCGATGGGGCTGATGCGCGAACTGCTGCGCGCCGGGGTGCGGATTCCGCGGGACGTCGCGGTGGTGGGCTACGACGACATCGAGTTCGCGGCGGCGTCTGCCGTCGCCTTGACCTCGGTGCGTCAGCCCACGTATCGGCTCGGGCGTACCGCCGCCGAACTGCTCTTCGAGGAGAGCGAGCAGCCGCGCTCGCATACCCATCGACAGGTGGTGTTCCGGCCCGAGTTGGTGGTGCGCGAGTCGACGACGAGCGGGGGGGGGGGGGGGGGGGGGGGGGGGGCGGGAGGGGGGGGGGGGGGGGGGGGGGGGGGAAAAGCCGGAACACCCCCCACCCACCACCAGACTGAGGGGGGTGTG
>NZ_JBVHLU010000187.1:0-11644 GCF_055558835.1 Embleya sp. NPDC025285 | reverse complement strand
TCGCCCTCGACGCACTCCCGCTCACGAGCAACGGCAAACTCGACCGCAAAGCCCTCCCCGCACCCGACCACCACACCGAACCAGGCCGGGAGCCGGTCGGTCTGCGTGAAGAGTTGTTGTGTGGGGCGTTCGCCCAGGTGTTGGGTCGGGATCGGGTGGGGGTCGACGACAGTTTCTTCGAGTTGGGCGGACACTCGCTGCTGGCGACGCGGCTGGCGTCGCGTGTCCGGGCCGTGCTGGGCGTCGAGTTGGACCTGCGGACGTTGTTCGAGACGCCGACCGTCGCAGGGTTGGCGGTCGCGCTGGACCACGCCGACGCGGCGCGGGCCGCGCTGACGGTCCGGGAGCGTCCGGAGCGGGTGCCGTTGTCGTTCGCGCAGCGCCGGTTGTGGTTCCTGGGGCAGTTGGAGGGTGGCGGCGCGACGTACAACCTGCCGGTGGTGGTGGGCTTGTCCGGTCGTGTGGACGTGGCCGCGTTGTCGGCGGCGTTGCGGGATGTGGTGGGTCGGCACGAAGTGTTGCGGACGGTGGTTGCGGTCGCCGACGGTGAGCCGTACCAACGAATCCTGAGTCTCGACGAACTCGCGTGGGAGCCGGCGGTCGGTCGGGTGTCCGCGGCCGAGTTGCCCGGTGCGGTGGCACGCGCCGTTAGCCACGAGTTCGACCTGGCGACGGAGGTGCCGATCAAGGCGTGGTTGCTATCGTCCGGGCCCGAGCAGCACGCGTTGGTGCTCGTGGTGCATCACATCGCGGGTGACGGTTGGTCGATGGGCCCGTTGGGCCGGGACATCTCCACCGCCTATGCGGCCCGGTGCGCCGGCGATGCGCCCGAGTGGACGCCGCTTCCGGCGCAGTACGCCGATTATGCGCTGTGGCAGAGGGAGTTGCTCGGCGACGCGGACGACCCCGACAGCGTGCTGTCGCGCCAGGTCGCGTACTGGCGGGAGGCGCTTGCCGGAGGTCCGGAAGAGCTGGAGTTGCCCTTCGATCGCCCCCGGCCCCTCGTCGCGAGCGACCGTGGTCACAGCGTCCCGCTCGTGGTCCCCGCCGAGATTCACGTCGAGCTGGTGCGGGTCGCGCGGTCCGAGGGTGTGACGGTGTTCATGGTGTTGCAGGCCGGGTTGGCGGTGTTGTTGTCGCGGTTGGGTGCCGGTACGGATGTGCCGATCGGTGCGGCGGTGGCGGGTCGTACGGACGAGGGTCTGGACGATCTGGTCGGGTTTTTCGTGAACACGTTGGTGATGCGGACGGACCTGTCGGGGGATCCGACGTTCCGGGAGGTGCTGGGTCGGGTTCGGGAGACCGGGCTGGGTGCGTTCGGGAATCAGGATGTGCCGTTCGAGCGGTTGGTGGAGGAGTTGGCGCCGGCGCGGTCGTTGGCGCGGCATCCGCTGTTCCAGGTGATGTTGACGCTGCAGAACACCGGCCGGGCGGCGCTGGATTTGCCGGGGCTTGGGGTCGGTACGTCGGGCGCCGCAGCGGGCGTGTCCGTCGCACAACCGGCGAGATTCGACCTGGATCTGGCGCTGACCGAAGTCTTCGACGAGCAGGACCGTCCCGCCGGGCTTCGCGGCGTGGTCGTGGCGTCGGCCGATCTGTTCGACCCGGATACGGTCGAAACCATCGCCGCCCGCTGGGTACGGGTGCTGGGAACGCTGGTCGCAAATCCGGGTGTTCGACTCGACGCCGTGGACGTGCTGGACGACGACGAGCGCTCGCGGGTGTTGGTCACCTGGAACGACACGGCGGTGGAGGTGCCGGCGGTGCCGGTCGCGGAGCTGTTCGCGGCTCGGGTGGCGGAGGCGCCGGCAGCGATTGCGGTGGTGTCCGGGGATTCGGAGCTTTCGTACGGCGAGTTGGGTGGTCGAGTTCACCGTTTGGCGCGGCGGCTGATCGGGCTCGGGGTCGGCCCCGAGGCGGTGGTCGCGGTGGTGTTGGGTCGCGACTCGGGCTTGATGACAGCGTTGTTGGGTGTCTCGGCTGCCGGTGCTGCGTATCTGGCCATCGATCCGACGCAGCCGGTCGAGCGGATCGCCTACATGCTCGATGACGCGGCGCCGGTCCTGGTGGTCACGGACAGCGTGAACGCGTCGCACATCCCGGCCGCGTGGTGCGGAGAAAGGGGTGCGGTCCTGGTTCTCGACGAGCCTGCGGTGGTCACCGCGCTGGAGAGCCTGCCGTCGTCCCCCGTCGGTGACGCCGACCGTTTGGTGCCGCTGTCGGGTTCGCACCCGGCCTATGTGGTCTACACGTCGGGTTCGACCGGGCAGCCCAAGGGGGTGGTCGTTTCGCAGGCCGGATTCGCGAACACCGTGGCTGCGGGACGGGGCCGGTTCCGACCCGAAGAGAACTCCCGGATCGCGCAGTTCACCTCGATCGGTTTCGATGTGTTCTGTTTGGAATGGGCGTTGGCGCTGGTGTCGGGGGCGGCTTTGGTGGTTGTTCCCGACGAGCGGCGATTGGGCGACGAGTTGGCCCGGTTCCTCGTCGAGCAGGCGATCACGCATGTGTCCTTGCCCCCCGCCGTGTTGGCCGGGGTGCCGGTCGGGGCGATCCCGCCGCACGTGGTCCTGGAGGTGGGTGGCGAGGCGTGCCCACCGGAATTGATGGACCGTTGGGCACCTGGGCGGGTCATGTTCAACACTTACGGGCCCACCGAGACGACGGTGGACGCCACCGTCTGGCACTGCCGGTCGGAGGTCGACGAGATCCCGATCGGGAGCCCGATCGCCAACACCCGTGCCTACGTCCTGGACGACTTCCTGCGTCCGGTCGCGCCCGGGGTGATCGGCGAGCTTCATGTGGCCGGCACGGGCCTGGCCCGGGGCTACCTGGGCAGGGCCGCGCTCACCGGTGAACGGTTCGTGGCCTGCCCGTTCGGTTCGGGTGAGCGGATGTATCGCACAGGCGACCGCGCGCGGTGGACGGCCGCGGGAGAGTTGATGTTCGCCGGTCGGACCGACGATCAGGTGAAGATCCGGGGGTTCCGGATCGAGCCCGGCGAGATCGTGGCCACGCTGACCGCTCACCCCGAAGTGCACTGGGCGGCCGTGGTCACCCGGGCGCAGTCTCCGGGCGACATTCGACTGGTGGCGTATGTCGTCCCGGTCGATGCAGGTGGCTCCGGGAGCACACAACTGCCTTTGGAGCTTCGCCGGTTTGCGGCACAGCGGCTGCCGGGGCATATGCTCCCCGCCGCGATCGTGATGCTCGACGGCATCCCGCTCACCGCCAACGGCAAACTCGACCGGGCCGCTCTGCCCGCTCCCCGCTACGGAGATGCCGACGGCCGAAAGCCGGAGACCGCCCGGGAAGAGGCGCTCTGCGGCGTGTTCGCCGAAGTCCTCGGCCTGGATGCCGTGGGAGTCGACGACAACTTCTTCCACCTGGGCGGGCATTCCCTGCTCGCCATGCAATTGCTCACCCGGATCCGGGAAGTGCTCGGCATCGAGCTGCGGATCAGGGACGTGTTCGAAGCACCCACCGTGGCCGAACTCGCCGGGCACGCGGGAGAGCAGAAGTCAGCCAGGCCGGCGCTGCGGCCGATGCGCGGAACTGAGGAGCACTGATGATTCCCTTGTCGTTCGCGCAGCGGCGGCTGTGGTTCCTCGGCCAGATGGATGGCCCGAGCCCGACCTACAACAGCCCGGTGGTACTGCGTCTGTCGGGGGACCTGGACCGGGACGCGTTGGGGGCGGCACTCCGCGACGTCATCGGCCGGCACGAGGTGCTGCGCACGGTATACGCCGTGGTCGACGGTGAACCGCACCAG
The DNA here is from genome assembly GCF_055558835.1 of Embleya sp. NPDC025285. Classification (NCBI taxonomy): domain Bacteria; kingdom Bacillati; phylum Actinomycetota; class Actinomycetes; order Kitasatosporales; family Streptomycetaceae; genus Embleya; species Embleya sp. NPDC025285. The sequence goes on along the minus strand of NZ_JBVHLU010000187.1, from coordinate 7,872 downwards.
GAGATCCTCGACGCCGACACCCTGGAATGGGAGCTCGCCTACACGGAGCTCGACGCCGAGCGGCTGTCCCGGGCGGTGGCGACGGCCACCGAGCACGCGTTCGATCTCGCGCGGGAGATACCGATCCGAGCCTGGCTCTTCCGGTGCGACGGAGAGCATGTGCTCGTGCTGGTGATGCACCACATCGCCGGAGATGGTTGGTCGATGCGGCCGTTGGGACGGGACATCTCCGCCGCCTACGCGGCACGCTGCGCGGGTCATCCGCCGAAGTGGGACCCGCTGCCGGTCCAGTACGCCGACTACGCGCTCTGGCAGCGGGAGTTGCTCGGCAGCGACGACGATCCGAGCAGTGTCCTGCACGCCCAACTGGCGTACTGGCGCTCCGCGCTCGCCGGCATCCCGACCGAGCTGGAACTGCCGGCCGACCGCAGTCGCCCGGCGCTGGCCGGACACCGCGGACACGTGGCGTCGGTGGAGATCCCGGCCGAGTTGCACCGCGAACTGGTGGAGTTGGCCAAGGCCGAGCGGGTGACCGTGTTCATGGTCCTCCAGGCCGGCCTGGCCGTGCTGTTGTCCCGACTCGGGGCGGGTACGGACATCCCGATCGGGGCCGCGGTGGCCGGGCGTTCCGATTCCGCGATGCGGGACATGGTCGGCTTCTTCGTGAACACCTTGGTGATGCGCACCGATCTGTCCGGAGACCCCACCTTCCGTGAGGTGTTGGCCCGGGTGCGTACCTCCGGACTCGGCGCCTTCGACAACCAGGACGTGCCGTTCGAGCGGCTGGTGGAGGAGCTTGCCCCGGCACGGTCATTGGCTCGTCATCCGTTGTTCCAGGTGATGCTGACGCTGCAGAACACCGCGCGCGCGGCGTTGGACCTGTCCGGTGTGCGGGCGGGCACCCCGCTCGACGGCATCGCGGCCCAGTTGTCGGCCGCCGCCGCGGCGAAGTTCGACCTCGACGTGGCCGCTGAGGAACGCTTCGACGCCCAGGGCGGGCCGGCGGGGATCCGCGGCTCGATCACCGGTTCGGCGGACCTGTTCGATCAGGGTTCGGTAGACGCGTTGGCCGAACGCTGGCTGCGGGTGCTGCGGGCACTGGTCACCGACCCGGGCGCGCGGCTCGCAACGGTGGACGTGCTCGGACACGAAGAGCGCACGCGGGTGTTGGTCACGTGGAACGACACCGCGGTGGACTCGCCGCGCCCGTCGGTGCCGGAGTCGTTCGCGGCTCGGGTGGTGGACTCGCCGGACGCGGTCGCGGTGATGTGCGGCGGGACGGGCGTCTCGTACGCGGAGTTGGATGCCCGTGCGGGGCAGTTGGCGCGAGTGCTGCGCGAGCGTGGGGTGGGTGCCGGGTCGGTCGTGGGTCTGTGCCTACCGCGTGGTGTCGACGCGGTGGTGGCGATCCTGGGCGTATGGCGGGCCGGAGCGGCGTATCTGCCGATCGACCCGGAGTACCCCTCGGACCGGGTCGCGTTCATGGTGGCGGACAGTCGCGCCGCGATGTTGATCAGCACCGAGGATCTGTTGGAGGAGTTGCCGGCAGGCCGGTTGCCCACGATCGCGGTCGATGACCTGGCCTCGCGTCCCGAGGACGCGGCCACCGAGCCGTGGGCCTCCGTGCGACCTGCGGAGTTGGCGTATGTGATCTATACGTCGGGTTCGACGGGTCGGCCGAAGGGTGTGGCGGTTACGCACGGCGGGCTGGCGAACTATGTCGCGTGGGCCGGCGAGGCGTATGACGTGGGGGCCTCGGGTGGTGCGCCGTTGCACTCGTCGTTGGCGTTCGACCTGACGGTGACGAGTGTGTTGTTGCCGCTGGTGTCCGGATCGCCGGTGGTGGTCAGCCCCGAGGGCGGCGCCGATGGGCTGGCCGGGCTGGTGCGTTCGAGGTCGGGATTCGACCTGGTGAAGGTCGTCCCCGCGCATCTGCCCTTGCTGGGCGAGTTGTTGACGGACGACGAGGCGGCCGGCGCCGCGCGCTGCGTGGTGGTCGGCGGTGAGGCGCTGTTCGGAGCCGACGTGTCCGCGTGGTTGGCGCGGTCGCCGGGCTCGGTGGTCGTGAACGAGTACGGGCCGACCGAGACCGTGGTCGGCTGCTGCGTCTTCGAGGTCCGCGCGGGCGATGACGTACCGTCCGGGCCGGTGCCGATCGGCCGCCCGATCGCGAACACGCGCCTGTACGTGCTAGGCGAGGACTTGACCCCGGTCCCGGTGGGCACGATCGGCGAGCTGTACGTGGCGGGCGCCGGATTGGCCCGGGGGTACATCTCCCGACCCGGGCTGACGGCGGAGCGGTTCGTGGCCTGCCCGTTCTCGGGCGATGGCGAGCGGATGTATCGCACGGGCGACCGAGTGCGCTGGACCCTTGACGGCCGGTTGGTGTTCGTCGGTCGGGTCGACGATCAGGTGAAGGTCCGCGGCTACCGGATCGAACCGGCGGAGATCGAGGAGGTCTTGGCGGCACATCCGGGGGTGGGCCGGGTCGCCGTGATCGCTCGCGCGGAAGCCTCGGGCGATATCCGCCTGTTGGCCTACGTCGTGCCCGACGACGCCGACGCAGTCGACGAGGACCTGCCGGGCACGCTGCGGGAGTTCGCCGCGCGGCGCCTGCCGGAGTACATGTTGCCGAGCGCGATCGTGGTGCTTGACGCGCTTCCGCTGACCGCCAACGGCAAGCTGGATCGGGCAGCCCTGCCCGACCCCGAGCGGCCGGAGGCCGTGGCAATCGGCGGGATCGCGCCGTCGCCGCAGGAGGAGATCCTGTGCGGGATGTTCGCCCAGGTGCTCGGGCTCGACTCGGTCGGGGTGCATGAGAGCTTCTTCGAACTGGGCGGCCACTCGTTGCTCGCGACGCGGCTGCTCTCCCGCGTGCGCGCCGTGCTCGGCGTGGAACTGGAGATCCGAGCCGTTTTCGAGACGCCGACCGTCTCGGGACTGGCGGCTCGCCTGGCGAACGGGCGGGTGGGCGAACGACGGGTGGCCCTGGCCCGGGGAGTTCGTCCGGAGCGTCCGCCGCTGTCGTTCGCGCAGCGGAGGTTGTGGTTCCTCGGGCGACTGGACGGACCGAACGCGAGCTACAACATTCCCGTGGTCCTGCGCCTGTCCGGTGATCTGAACCGGGACGCGTTGTCGGCCGCGTTGCGGGATGTGGTGGGTCGGCACGAGGTGTTGCGGACCGTCTTCCCGATGGTGGACGGCGAGCCGTATCAGCGGGTGCTCGATTCCGGCGAATCGACCTGGGAGATCGAGCAGGAGGAGGTCGAGCCCGGGGGACTGGCTCAGGCGATCCTGCGGGCCACCGAGTACCCGATCGACCTCGCCGAGGAGATGCCGATCAAGGCGTGGCTGTTCTCGTCCGGCGACGACGAGCATGTGCTGGTCCTGGTGGTGCATCACATCGCCGGTGACGGTTGGTCTATGGGTCCGTTGGGTCGGGATATCTCGGCCGCCTACGCGGCTCGCTGCGCGGGACGCGCGCCCGCATGGGCGCCGTTGCCGGTGCAGTACGCGGACTATGCGCTCTGGCAGCGGGAGTTGCTGGGATCCGAGGACGACCCGGACAGCGTGTTGGCGGCGCAGGTGGCGTACTGGCGCACCGCGCTGGCCGGGATTCCCGACCAGCTGGATCTGCCCGTCGATCGTCCGCGGCCGGCGGTGGTCGGATACCGGGGACATGCCGCCCCGTTGACCGTACCCGCCGAGCTGCACGACCGGTTGGCGCAGTTGGCGCGGGCCGAGGGCGTGACCGTGTTCATGGTGTTGCAGGCCGCGTTGGCGGTGTTGTTGTCCCGGTCGGGCGCCGGCACGGACATCCCGATCGGGACGACGGTGGCCGGACGCACCGACGAGGATCTGGACGACCTGGTCGGCTTCTTCGTGAACACGCTGGTGTTGCGGACCGACCTGTCCGGAGAGCCCACCTTCCGGCAGGTGCTGAGCCGGGTGCGCGAAGCCGGACTCGATGCCTTCGATCACCAGGACGTGCCCTTCGAGCGCTTGGTGGAGGAACTCGCGCCGAGCCGATCGCTCGCCCGGCACCCGCTGTTCCAGGTCATGCTGACGGTCCAGAACACGGCGCGGGCAACCCTCGACCTCCGGACCGTCCGGATCGACGCGCCGACGGCCGAGCTCACGGCCGGTCTGTCCACACCCGCGAAGTTCGATCTGGATGTGACCGTCGAGGAGGTCTTCGACGACCAGGGACGGCCCGCGGGCCTGCGGGGCGGCTTCCTCGGTGTCGCCGACCTGTTCGATGCCGAGTCGGTCGCGACGATGGCGGATCGCTGGGTCCGTGTCCTCGAAGCGGTAACCGCCGATCCGCAGCGGCGAGTGCATGACGTCGACCTCTTCGACACCGACGAGCGCTCGCGAGTGTTGGTCGCGTGGAATGACACGGCGGTGGAAGTGCCGGCGGTGCCGGTGGCCGAGTCGTTCGCGGCTCGGGTGGTGGAGGACGCGGACGCGGTGGCGGTGGTGGCCGGGGGTTCGGCGCTGTCGTATGGGGAGTTGGGTGGTCGGGTCGGTCGTCTGGCGCGGTATTTGGTGGGGTTGGGTGTCGGTCCCGAGTCGGTGGTGGCCGTGGTGTTGGGGCGCGGCCACGGGTTGATGACGGCGTTGTTGGGTGTGTCGGCTGCCGGTGGCGCGTATCTGGCCATCGATCCGATGCAGCCGGCCGAGCGGATCGGCTACCTGCTCGATGACGCCGCACCTGTGTTGGTGGTCACGGACAGCCTGCACGCGCCGCGGGTGCCGTCCACGTGGTCCGGGGCCGGGGTCGGGGCCGCGGTGCTGGTTCTCGACGAGCCTGCGGTGGTCGCGGCGTTGGAGAGCCTGCCGTCGTCGCCCGTGGGTGACGCCGATCGTTCGTCTCCGTTGTGGGGTTCGCATCCGGCCTATGTGGTCTACACGTCGGGGTCGACGGGTCGGCCGAAGGGTGTGGTGGTTTCGCAGGCGGGGTTTGCGAACACCGCTGCGGCGGGGCGTGTGCGGTTCGCGATCGGGGCGGGTTCGCGGATGGCGCAGTTCGCGTCGGTGGGGTTCGACAACTTCTGCCTGGAGTGGTCGGTGGCGCTGTCGTCGGGTGCGGCACTGGTGGTGGTGCCCGACGAGCGTCGGCTCGGTGCGGAGTTGGCCGGGTTCTTCGTCGACGAGGCGATCACACACGCGACGTTGCCGCCGGCGGTGTTGGCCGGTATGCCGTCCGCGCTGATTTCGTCGGACGTCGTGCTGGAGGTGGGCGGCGAGGCATGCCCACCCGAGCTGATGGCCCGGTGGGCCTCGGGTCGGGTGTTGTTCAACACGTACGGGCCGACCGAGACCACGGTGGACGCGGTGGCTTGGCGCTGCCGGCCGGAGGCGGGCGAGGTCGCGATCGGGAGGCCGATCGCGAATGCTCGGGCGTATGTGCTGGACGAGCGTCTCGCGCTCGTGCCGCCGGGGGTGACGGGTGAGTTGTATGTGGCCGGTGTGGGTCTGGCCCGGGGCTATCTCGGTCGGGCGGCGTTGACCGGTGAGCGGTTCGTGGCGTCGCCCTTCGGCTCGGGTGAGCGGATGTACCGGACCGGCGACCGGGCGCGGTGGACGGCGGCCGGTGAGCTGGTGTTCGCCGGGCGGGCGGACGATCAGGTGAAGATCCGGGGGTTCCGGATCGAACCCGGCGAGATCGAGGCCGCGCTGACCGCACACCCCCGGGTTGGCCAGGCGGTGGTACGCACCCGGCCCGGAAGCCCCGCGGCTCGCGCCGGTGACGAGCGACTCGTCGCATACGTCGTCGCGGTCGGCCCCGTTGTCGCCGAGACCGACGAAGACCTTACGGCGACCCTGTGCGCGTTCACCGCGGCCCGTCTGCCGGAGTACATGGTCCCGTCGGCGATCGTCGTCCTGGACGAGCTGCCGCTGACCGCCAATGGCAAGGTGGACCATGCCGCGCTGCCGACGCCCGACTACGTGACCGCGCGTACCGGTCGTGGTCCCTCGTCGGTGCGCGAGGAGGTGCTGTGTGCGGCCTTCGCCGAGGTGTTGGGCCTGACCTCGGTCGGGGTGGACGACAACTTCTTCGCTCTGGGCGGGCATTCGCTGCTCGCGGTGACGTTGGTCGAGCGGTTGCGGGTACGTGGGGTCTCGGTGTCGGTGCGGGCCCTGTTCGAGGCGCCGACGGTGGCCGGGCTGGCCGTCTCGGCCGGTGCGGACCTGGTCGCCGTCCCCGCGAATCGCATCCCTGCCGACGCGACGGCGTTGACGCCGGACATGTTGCCACTGGTGGATCTGTCCGAGGCCGAGGTCGCCCGCGTCGCCGCGTCGATCGACGGCGGGGCCGCCAACATCGCCGACGTCTACCCGCTCGCACCGCTGCAGGAAGGCATCCTCTTCCACCACCTGATGGCGGGTGAGCGCGAACGCGACGTCTACGTGACCTCGTTCGTGCTGGAATTCGACGCCCGTGAACGGCTGGACGGTTTCCTTCGCGCCCTTCAGCAGGTGATCGATCGGCACGACATCTACCGGACCGCGATCGTCTGGGACGGGCTCCCCGACCCGGTGCAGGTGGTGCAGCGACACGCTCCGCTTACGGTGCGCGAGGCGGCGCCTGTCGCCGCCGATGGAGATCCGGCCGCGCACCTTCTGGCCGCCGGTGGGCTGACCATGGACATCGGTCGTGCACCGCTGATCGACGCACACATCACGCCTGCGGCCGAAGCCGGCCGCTGGTACGGCATGTTGCGCGTGCACCACATGATTCAGGACCACACCGGCATGGAGGTCCTGCTTCGGGAGGTGCGGGCGTTCCTCTCCGGTCACGGTGACGACCTGGCGCCGGCGCTGCCGTTCCGTGATTTCATGGTGCAGGCGCGTGAACGTCTGCGGCACGGCGGGCACGAGGAATTCTTCGCCGACCTGCTCGGTGACGTCACCGAACCGACCGCGCCCTTCGGCCTGTTGGACGTGCGCGGCGACGGCGACGGTGTGCAGCGCGCCGATCTCCCGGTCCGGGACGAGGTCGGCACGCGGATTCGCGAGGTGGCCCGTCGGCTCGGAGTCAGCCCGGCCACCGTTCTGCATGTGGCCTGGGCCCAGGTGTTGTCGGCGCTCTCCGGTCGCGACGACGTCGTGTTCGGGACGGTGTTGTCCGGTCGAATGCACGCCGGTGCCGACGGCGATCGGGCGCTCGGGCTTTTCATGAACACCCTTCCCGTTCGGGCCGATCTGCGGAACATCGGTGCGCGAGCGGCGGTTTCGGCCATGCGCGACCGGTTGGCCGCGTTGCTGGAGCACGAACACGCACCTTTGGCCGCCGCTCAGCGAGCCGCCGGGATTGCCGAGGACACACCGCTGTTCACCGCTTTGTTCAACTACCGGCACAGCGGTGGTCGGACGGCGAACGCGGATTCCGACGGGCCCCGAGGCGATGCGATCGTGTCCGGAATCCGCACGGTCTTCATGCTGGACCTCACCAACTTCCCGCTGGCCGTCTCCGTGGACGACCTGGGCACGGACGGCTTCGCGCTGACCGTGGACGTGGTGGCCCCCGGCGACCCGCATGTGGTCACCCGGATGTTGCACACCACCATCGAGAACCTGCTCGTGGCCCTGGAAGACGGCCTGGACCACGAAGACGCCCCCGACGTCCCCCTCGACACCGTGGCGGTCCTGGGCGCGGACGATCTCGGCCGGCTGTTGGTGGAGTGGAACGACACGTCTGCCGAGGTGGTTCGGGCGTCGGTGGTGGGGTTGTTGGGCCGGTGGGTGGAGGGGTCTCCGGATGCGGTGGCGTTGGTGTGTGGTGGGGAGGAGGTGTCGTTCGGGGAGTTGGATGCGCGGTCGGGTCGGTTGGCGGGCTATCTGACCGGTTTGGGGGTGGGTCGGGAG
>NZ_JBVHLU010000186.1:0-11841 GCF_055558835.1 Embleya sp. NPDC025285 | reverse complement strand
GCGGCCCCGCGGATCCCGGTGGTCGCCAACCTCACCGGCCGAATCGCCGAGGCCGACGAACTGACCGACCCCGGCTACTGGGTGCGCCAGGTTCGCGAACCGGTCCGCTTCGCCGACGGGATCGGCTCGCTCTCCGCCCAAGGCACCACCGCCTTCGCGGAGATCGGCCCCGACGCTGTGGCCGGCGCGATGGCACGGGAGAACACCGATCCGCAGGCGGGCCCGACCGTCGTGACGTTTCTGCGCCGGGACCACGCGGACACGGCGACATCGATCACCGCGCTGGCCACCCTCCACACGGCGGGAATCCGGGTCGACTGGTCCGGCATCCTGGCCGGGCGCGGCGGCCGCCGCGTGGAGTTGCCGACCTTCGCCTTCCAGCGGCGGCACTACTGGCTCGCGACCGAGCACCCCGCCGTCCGCACCGCTGCCGCCCGAGAGACCGCCGGGATCGACCCCGAGGCCGGCCGGCGGTACACGGTGCGGTGGCGGCCGGTCGCCGAACCGCCGACTGCCAGGCTGTCCGGCGCCTGGATGCTGATCTCGTCGCGCGCGGGCGACACCACGTTCACCACGGCGTGTGGGCGCGCGCTCGAAGAGCGCGGCGCGCACGTCGAGCACGTCACCGTCGAGCCCGGCGCGCTGAACCGCGAGGCGCTGGCCGTACTGCTCCGGAATCACGCCGACGTTACCGGTGTCGTCTCGCTCCTCGGCCGCGAAACGGCCCCCGACCCCGACACCCCCGGGCTGAGCACCGGCCTGGCCGGCACCCTCGCCCTCGTCCAGGCGCTGTGTGACCTGGGTTCGGCGGCCAGGGTGTGGAGCCTGACCCAGGGTGCGGTGACCACCGGCCCCTCGGATCCGCTGCGGTATGTCGAACAGGCCCAGATCTGGGGCCTGGGCCGTACCGTCGCGCTGGAGCACCCCGCCCTGTGGGGCGGTCTGATCGACCTGCCCGACGCGCCCGACGCGCCGGCCTGGTCCCGGACGGCGGCGATGATCGCCGACGGCGCCGAGGACCAGGTCGCCGTACGCGCCGCCGGGGTGCGGGTACGGCGGCTGTCCGCCGCGCGGCCGGCGGGCCGTTGCGCCGACTGGCAGCCCGCCGGTCGGATCCTGATCACCGGAGGGACCACCGGCCTCGGCGCCCGGGTGGCCCGGTGGGCCGCGGAACGTGGCGCGGACGAACTGGTGTTGGTCGGCAGGCGGGGCGCGGACACCCCCGGCGTGGACCGGCTGACGGCCGACCTCGCCGATCTCGGCGCGCGGGCCATCGTGGTGTCCTGCGACCTCGCCGACCGGGCCGCACTGGCCCGGCTCGTCGCCGAGGCGGAAGCCGACGGCGATCCGATCCGGGCCGTCGTGCACACCGCGGGGCTCGCTCAGGACTGCGCCGTCCTCGACACCGACCCGCAGAGCTGCGCGGACATCCTCGCGGGCAAGGCGGTAGGTGCCGCGAATCTCGACGCGGTGCTGGGCGAACGGCCGTTGGACGCCTTCGTGCTGTTCTCCTCGGTCGCCGGCGTCTGGGGCGGCGGCGTCCAGGGCGCCTACGCCGCGGCGAACGCCGCCCTGGACGCGCTGGCCGAGCAGCGCCGCGGCCGCGGCCTGGCCGCGACCTCGATCGCGTGGGGTCCCTGGGCCGACGACGGCATGGTCGGCGCGGAGCGCGACGTGCAACGGCTGGCTCGGCGCGGCCTGCGCCCGCTCGACCCGGCCGACGGCCTGGCCGCGCTCGCCCGCGCGGCCGGCGGCCCGGAGGCGACGGTGGCCGTCGTGGACATGGACCGGCAACGGTTCGCCGCCGCCTTCACCGCGCTGCGACCCAGCCCGCTGCTGAGTGACCTCGCCCCGGCCACCGAAATTCCGGAGGGCGGCAGGCACGAGACCTCGACGGACTCCGAACTCGGCCGCCGTCTCGCCGCGGCCCCGCCCGCCGACCGGCCCGCTCTCGCGCTCGACGCGGTACGCGCCCAGGTCGCGCAGGTACTCGGGCACGCCTCGGCGCGGACGGTCGACGCCGACCGCGCGTTCCGCGACCTCGGCTTCGACTCGCTCACCGCGGTCGAACTGCGCGACCGGCTCAGCGTCCTGATCGGCTTCCCGCTGGCCGTCACCACCGTCTTCGACCACCCGACATCGGCCGCGCTGGCCGCGCACCTGTGCGACGAACTGGCCGGTGAACAACGGTTCATCGGCTCGCCGGTCCCGGCCGCCGCCCGGGCCGCGTCGCACGAGCCGATCGCGATCGTCGGAATGGCCTGCCGGTTTCCCGGCGGTGTCGCCTCCCCCGAGGACCTGTGGCGGCTGGTCGCCGACGGCGCCGACGCGATCGGCCCCTTCCCGGCCGACCGGGGCTGGGACCTCGACGGCCTCTACCACCCGGACCCGGACCGTCCCGGCACCTCGTACACCCGACACGGCGGATTCCTACCCGGTGCCGCCGAGTTCGACCCCGGCTTCTTCGGGATCTCGCCGCGCGAGGCGCTGGCGATGGACCCGCAACAGCGGCTGCTCCTGGAGACCTCCTGGGAGGCGTTCGAACGCGCCGGGCTCGACCCGACAGCGCTCAGGGGCACCTCCACCGGCGTCTTCGTCGGCGGCTCACCCTCCGGCTACGGGATGGGCGCGCGCGGAACGGACGGCGCGGAGGGCTACGCGCTCACCGGCAGCGCGGGCAGCGTGCTGTCCGGTCGACTGGCCTACACCTACGGCCTCGAGGGCCCGGCGGTGACCGTGGACACCGCGTGTTCGTCCTCGCTGGTGGCGCTGCATCTGGCCGTCCAGGCGCTGCGGCGCGGCGAATGCGAGGCGGCCCTCGCCGGGGGCGTCGCCGTGATGGCGGTCCCGACGGGCTTCGTCGAGTTCAGCCGCCAGCGTGGGCTGGCCGGGGACGGCCGTTGCAAGTCGTTCGCGGCGGCGGCCGACGGCACCGGCTGGTCCGAAGGCACCGGCGTACTGTTGCTCGAACGGCTCTCGGACGCCCGCCGGCACGGGCACCGGGTGTGGGCGCTGGTCCGCGGCAGCGCCGTCAACCAGGACGGCGCCAGCAACGGTCTGAGCGCGCCGAACGGACCGTCGCAGCAGCGGGTGATCCGACTCGCTTTGGCCGACTCCGAGCTGACACCCGATCAGGTGGACGCGGTGGAGGCGCACGGCACCGGCACCACATTGGGCGACCCCATCGAGGCGCACGCGCTGATCGCCACCTACGGGCGGGACCGGCCCGCCGACCGGCCGTTGCGGCTCGGCTCGGTGAAGTCCAACCTCGGGCACGCGGCGGCCGCGGCCGGCATGGCGGGACTGATGAAGACGGTCATGGCGCTGCGGCACGGCGTGCTCCCCAAGACGCTGCACGTGGACGCGCCGTCACCGCACATCGACTGGTCGGCCGGTGGGGTCGAGCTGCTGACGGAGCAGACGCCCTGGCCGGACACCGACCGGCCGCGCCGGGCCGGCGTCTCCTCGTTCGGAATAAGCGGCACCAACGCGCACGTGATCGTGGAACAGGCGCCCCCCGAACCGACGTTCCCGGACGCCCCCGAGCCCACGTACCCGGACGCCACCGCCCCGACGGACCCGGACACCCCCGGGGACGAGGCCCCGGCCACCGCCCCGCTGCCGTACCCGCTGTCCGCCCGCACCGCAAGCGACCTGCGCACCGTCGCCGACCGGCTCCGCAACCACCTCGGGCAGCACCCCGAACTCGACTTGGCCGACGTCTCCTTCTCGCTGGCCACCACCCGAACCCGGCTCGCCCACCGCGCGGTCGCCGTGGCCCGGGATCGGGACGGCCTGTTGCGCGCACTGGACGGCCTGGCCGCAGGCGAGGCACGCACGGGCGTCGCCGAAGGAACCGGCCCCGCCCGCGAACGCGCCGTATTCGTCTTCCCCGGCCAGGGCTCGCAGTGGGCCGGCATGGCCGCCGACCTCCTGGACGAGGAACGGCTGTTCGCCGAGCACATCGAGCGTTGCGCGGCGGCCCTGGCCCCATACGTCGACTGGTCGCTGACCGACGTGCTGCGCGACCCCGAGGGCGCCGGCCTGGCCCGGGTGGACGTGGTGCAGCCCGCCCTGTGGGCCGTGATGGTCTCCCTCGCCGAACTCTGGCGCGCGTACGGCGTCCGACCCGCCGCCGTCGTCGGCCACTCGCAGGGCGAGATCGCGGCGGCCTGCGTCGCCGGCGCGTTGACCCTCCAGGACGGCGCGAAGATTGTCGCGCTGCGCAGCCGGGCACTGCTCGACCTGTCCGACCGCGGCCTGATGGCGTCCGTCACCATGTCGGAAGCCGAGGCGACCGAGCGGATCGCGGCGCTCGGCGGCGGACTGTCCCTCGCCGCGGTCAACAGCCCCGGCCAGGTCGTTGTTTCCGGAGAGTCCGCGGCGGTACGGACCATGGCCGCCGAGGCTGGACGCGCGCGGATCCTCCCGGTGAGCTATGCCTCGCACTCCGCGCACGTCGACGAGATCCGCGACCGACTGCGCACCGACCTCGCGGAGATCACCCCCGTGACCGGCCGGGTGCCTTTCCACTCGACGGTGACCGGTGGCCCGCTGGACCCGGCGGAACTGGACGCCGAGTACTGGTACACCAACCTGCGCCGCACCGTCCGGTTCGAGCAGACCGTCCGCGGCCTGCTGGAGCAGGGCTACGACACGTTCATCGAAGTGGGCCCGCATCCCACCCTGGTCAACCCGATCGAGGAGATCGCGGCAGCCCTCGGCGCCGAGCACGCGGTGATCGGCAGTCTGCGCCGCCACAACGGCGGCCTCGAACGCTTCCTGCTCTCGGTGGGCGAGGCGGCCGTGCGGGGCGTTGCGCCGCGGTGGAGCACCGTTTTCGCCGGCCGGCGCCCCGGCGTCGTCGACCTGCCGACCTATCCCTTCCACCGGCGGCGCTACTGGCTCGACGCGGCCGACGACACGGCCGCCGCGTACGGCGCCGCGACCGGCGACCCGACCGAGACCCGGTTCTGGGAACTGGTCGAAACCCAGGACCCGCAGGCCCTCGCCGACCTGCTCGACGCCCCCGACCGGCAGCCCTGGCAGGCGGTACTGCCCGCCCTGCACTCCTGGCGGCGCCGGGCCCGCGAGCAGCGGACGGCGGACGGTTGGCGCTACCGCGCCGGCTGGCAGCCCGCCCTCGACCTGCCCGGCGACCCCGCCGCCCCCACCGCCTGGCTGGCAGTCGTACCGGCGGTCCTGGCGGCGGACGAGGAAACCACGGCCCTGATCGCGGCCCTGGCCGACCGCGGCCCGACCGTCACTACCCTCATCGTCGACCCGGCCCGCGGCACCCGGGCCGAACTGGTCCGCAGCCTGGAGGAGGCCCGACCCCAGGGCCCCGGACCGATCGGGATCCTGTCCTTCCTCGGCCTCGACGGCACCGCGCACCCGCATACCGGGGCGGCCCCGGCCGGCCTCGTCGGCACCCTGCTCCTGGCCCAGGCCGCCGCGGACCTCACCGCCGACACCCGGCTGTGGTGCCTCACGCGCGGTGCCGTCGCCGTCGACGGCGAACCGGCGCCCCGGGACCCGCAACAGGCCCGGATCTGGGGCCTGGGGCGGGTGGCCGCACTCGAACTGCCGGACCGCTGGGGCGGCCTGATCGACCTACCGGAACACCTCGACGCGGCCGGCGTCGACCGGCTGCGCCAAGCACTGGTCAACGCCGCGCACGAGGACCAGCTCGCCCTCCGCGCGGCCGGGACCTCCGTCCGCCGGCTGGTCCGGGCTCCACTGCCCGCCGGCGACGCCGTCCGGGACTGGCGGCCGTCCGGCACCGTCCTGATCACCGGCGGCACCGGGCCGTTGGAGATCCGGCTCGCCCACCGGCTGGCCGAGCGCGGCGCCGAACACCTCGTCCTGGCCGGTCGGATCGATCCCGAAGCCGCCGCCCGCCTCGACGCGGAGGCGGGCAGCGCGAGCCCCCGATTCACCACCGCCGAATGCGACATGTCCGACCGCCAGGAGGTGACCGCCCTCCTGGCGCGGCTCACCGCGGCGGGCCACCGGATCACCGACCTGATGCACACCGCAGGAGACCCGGGCCTGTCCCCGCTGCTCGACACCGACCCGGCCGCGCTCGCCGACGTGCTGGCCGACAAGGCGTACAGCGCCCAACTCCTGGACGAGCTGCTCGACCCGGACGAACTGCGCACCGTCGTCTACTTCTCCTCGGTCGCCGCCTCCTGGGGCAGCGGCGAACACGGTGCCTACGCGGCCGCCAACGCGCACCTGGACGCCCTGGCCCAGCGGCACCGCGCACAGGGCCGACACGCCCTGTCCGTGGCCTGGCCGGTCTGGGACCTGTCGGCCGACGCGTACCCGGCCGGCGACCCCGAAGCGACCCGCGCCATCCGCCGGATCGACCTCGGCGGCCTGCGCCTGCTCGACCCCGAACTCGCCCTGACCGCACTCCAGCAGGCCCTCGACCACGACGATACCTGCGTGACCGTCGCCGACGTCGACTGGCCGGTCTTCACCGGCGCCTTCACCGGCCTGCGTCCCAGCCGACTGATCGACACCGTCCCCGAGGCCCGCACCGCCCTCGCCGCACTCGACGAGGAGGCCCGCGCCGCCGCCGACCGGGCCGACGAACTCCGGCGCCAAATCGTCGAGTTGTCTCCGGCGGACCGCGCGCACCGCCTACTGGAGCTGGTCCGCGCGCACACGGCCGCCGCGCTGGGGCACGACTGCGTCGAGGAGATCCGGGCCGAACGCGCCTTCAGCGAACTCGGCTTCGAATCCATCACCGCCGTCGACCTGCGCAACCGGCTGAACCGGCTCACCGGCCTGAACCTGCCGGCCACGCTCGTGTTCGACTACCCGACCCCGCTCGCCCTCGTCGACCTGCTGCTCGCCGAACTCCTGGAGGACGGCATGGCGGGCGCCGATTTCGTCCACGCCGAACTCGACCGCCTGGCCACCGGCCTGGCGTCGGCCACCGTCGGTGAGACGGATCGAGCCGGCATCACCAAGCGGCTCCAAACCCTGCTCGCCACCTGGAACGGCGGCACCGGCACGAACACCGGCGGCGCGACACCCGCCGGGCACAGCGTCGCAGAGGAACTCGAAGCGGCCTCGGACGACGAGATGTTGGCGTTCATCAACACCCGGCTGCGCCGCAGCACCTCGGCGGGATGAACGCCGTGAACCGTCCCGGCTCGCCGAACACCGTGACCCCAGTACCGGAGGACTGCCGTGGCCAATGAAGAGACCCTTCGCGAGTACCTGAAGTGGACCACGGCCGAACTGCACGACGCGCGGCAGCGGATCGAGGAGTTCGAGGCCGAGGCCGCGACCGGCGAGCCGGTGGCGATCGTCGGCATGGCCTGCCGCTTCCCCGGCGGTGTCGCCTCACCGCAGGACCTGTGGGAACTGGTCGACCGCGGCGAGGACGCGATCGGCCCGCTGCCCCGGGACCGCGGCTGGGACCTGGACCGGCTCTACCACCCCGACCCGGAACACCCCGGCACCAGCTACGCCGCGTCCGGCGGCTTCATCGTGGACGTGGCCGGCTTCGACGCCGACTTCTTCGGGATCTCCCCGCGCGAGGCCGTCGCGATGGACCCGCAGCAGCGGCTGCTCCTGGAGACCTCCTGGGAGGTCTTCGAGAACGCCGGGATCCTGCCGGCCACCCTGCGCGGCAGCACGACGGGCGTGTTCATGGGCACCAACACCCTGGACTACGGCTGGACGGCCGGCCGGGTGCCCGACGAGTACGCCGGACACCTGACCACCGGCACCGCCGCCGCCGTGCTCTCCGGCCGACTGTCCTACCTGTACGGGCTCGAAGGCCCCGCCGTGACCGTGGACACCGCGTGCTCGTCCTCGCTGGTGGCCCTGCACCTGGCCGTGCAGTCGCTGCGCAACGACGAGTGCTCGCTGGCTCTGGTCGGCGGCGTCACGGTGCTGTCGTCCCCCGGCCAGTTCCTCGGCTTCAGCGCCCAGCACGGACTGGCCGAGGACGGCCGCTGCAAGGCGTTCGCGGAGGCGGCCGACGGGATGGGCCTCGCCGACGGCGTGGGTGTGCTCCTGGTCGAGCGGCTGGCCGACGCGCGGCGCAACGGCCGCCGGGTGCTTGCGGTGGTGCGCGGCAGCGCGGTCAACCAGGACGGCGCCAGCAACGGCCTGACCTCGCCCAACGGCCCCTCGCAGCAACGGGTGATCCGGCTGGCGCTGGCCAACGCCGGTCTGTCGGCGGCCGACGTGGACGCGGTGGAGGCACACGGCACCGGCACCCGGCTCGGCGACCCGATCGAGGCGCAGGCACTCCTGGCCACCTATGGTCGGAGCCGCCCGGCGGACCACCCGCTCTGGCTCGGCTCGGTGAAGTCGAACATCGGCCACACCGGCGCCGCGGCCGGCGTCGCGGGCCTGATCAAGACCGTCCTGGCGATCCGGGCCGGGACCCTGCCGAAAACCCTGCACGCCGACGAGCGTTCGACGCGGATCGACTGGTCGGCGGGCGCGGTGGAGTTGCTGACCCAGGCGCGGGAGTGGCCCGCCGCGGCCGACCGTCCGCGCCGCGCCGCGGTCTCATCGTTCGGGATCAGCGGTACGAACGCGCACGTGATCATCGAACAGGCACCGGCACCGAAGGCCGAGGCGGTCGCGGGGGAGGGGGCACCCGAGACGCTCCCGCCCATGACGGTGCCGTTCGTGGTGTCGGGCAAGTCGCCGGGGGCACTGCGAGCGCAAGCGGGTCGGCTGGCCGAATTCGTCGCGGCGCATGCCGAGTCGGACCCGGCGGTGATCGCGTCGGCGCTGGCTGCGTCGCGGTCGGTGCTGGAGTGCCGGGGGGTCGTACTGGCCTCGGGGCGCGCGGAGTTGACGGCGGGGCTGGCCGCGCTGGCCGCGGGGGAGTCCGCCGCGGGTGTGGTGTCCGGTGCGGCGCGGTCCTCGGGCCGGACGGTACTGGTGTTCCCGGGGCAGGGTTCGCAGTGGTTGGGGATGGCCGCGGATCTGCTGGACTCCGCAACGGTGTTCGCGGAGCGGATCGCCGCGTGCGAGGGCGCGTTGGCGCCGTTCGTGGATTGGTCGTTGACGTCGATCCTGCGGTCGGAGTCGGAAGAGTGGCTGGACCGGGTGGACATCGTGCAGCCCGTGCTGTGGGCGGTGATGGTCTCCCTGGCCGAACTGTGGCGCTCGTTCGGTATACGGCCGGCCGCGGTGGTGGGCCACTCGCAAGGGGAGATCGCGGCCGCCTGCGTGGCCGGGGCGCTGTCCCTGGCGGACGGCGCGAAGGTCGTGGCGCTGCGGAGCCGGGCGATTCTGGAGTTGGCGGGTGCGGGCGGGATGGTGTCGCTCGGCGTCCCGGTGGATCGTGCCGCCGAGTTGATCGCGGGGTACGAGGGTCGGATCTCGGTCGCGGCGGTGAACGGTCCGTCCTCGGTGACCGTGTCCGGTGAGCCGGCCGCCTTGAACGAAGTGCTCGCGGACTGCGAACGATCGGGCGTCTGGGCACGGCGGATACCGGTGGACTACGCCTCGCACTCGGTGCAGGTGGAGGCCATCCGTGATCGGCTCTCGACGGAACTGGCCGACATCGAACCGCTTGCGGCCACGGTGCCGTTCTACTCGACGGTCATCGCCGAGCGGGTGGAGGAGACCACCGCGCTCGACGCGAACTACTGGTACACCAACCTGCGGCAAACCGTTCGCTTCGAGGAGACGATCCGGCTGCTGCTCCGGCAGGGGTACGACGCCTTCGTGGAGGCCGGCGCCCACCCGGTGTTGACGACGCCGATCGAGAGCACCATCGAAGCCGCCGAAGCCCGCGCGGTGGTGTTCGGAACGCTGCGCCGAGGCGAGGGCGGACTCGACCGCTTCACCGCCGCGCTCGCGGAGGCGTACGTCAACGGCCTCGCCGTGGACTGGTCGCCGCTGCTGGGCGATCGCCCCACTGTCGACGTCGACCTGCCGACCTACGCCTTCCAGCGCCGGCGGTACTGGCTGCGCGACGTCTCGACGGGCGGCGCCGATGACGCGGCCGGACTCGGGCTCACCGGCGAGGGCCATCCCCTGCTGGGCGCCTCGGTGTCCCTGGCCGATGGGCAGGGACTCCTGCTCACCGGGCGGCTGTCGCTGTCCTCGCACCCCTGGCTCCAGGACCACGCGGTCGCCGGGACGGTGTTGCTGCCCGGCACCGCCTTCGTCGAACTGGCCATCCGGGCCGCAGATTCCGTGGGCTGGGGCCTCCTCGACGAACTGGTCCTGGAAGCACCGCTGGTGCTGCCCGAGCACGGCGGAGTTCAGATCCAGGTCGTGGTCGCGGCACCGGACGTCGACGGCGGTCGGACGGTCTCCGTGTTCTCGCGGACCGACGACGACACCGAGCGGGCCTGGGCCAGGAACGCCGTCGGGCTGCTGCGGCCCGAGTCCGCTGCGGTCGCCGCGCCGCCGAGCGCCGCCGACTTCGATCCGACCGAGTGGCCGCCCGTCGGTGCGCAGCCGATCCCGCTGGACGGCTTCTACGCCGACCTGGCCGACGTCGGCTACGCTTACGGCCCGTCCTTCCAGGGGCTGCGCGCCGCCTGGCGCGTGGCCGACAACGTGTACGCCGAAGTGGCCCTCCCCGCCGAACAGCGGGAGAGCGCCGACCGCTTCGGGCTGCATCCGGCCCTCCTGGACGCCGCGCTACAGGCGGTGGCGCTGACCGGCGTCGGCGCGGGCGGCACCGCGGTCCGCCTCCCGTTCGCCTGGAACCACGTCCGGTTGCGGGCCTCCGGCGCGTCGTCACTGCGTGTCCGACTGTCGGTGAACGACGGTGACTCCGTGGCCGTCGAGGCCACCGACAGCACCGGCGGACCGGTGTTCTCCGCGATGGGGCTCACCCTGCGGCCGGTCGCCGCCGACCACCTGGCGCCCGCCGCCGACGAGACGACCGACAGCCTCTATCACCTGGACTGGATCCCGGTTCCTTCCCCGGCGGCCGAACAGCCGAGCGCCGACACCGACCAGGTGGCCTGGCTCGACTGCACCCCCTCGGCGACCCCGATCGGCGACGGCCTCGCGGATGCCGTGTCGGCGGCGACGGCCGACGTGTTGGGGCGGATCCAGGAGTGGCTCGCGGCCGAAGGGGAGACCCGGTCGCGGCTGGTCGTAGTGACGCACAGCGCGGTGGCGGCGGGTCCGGGTGACGTGGTGGCGGACCTCGTGCACGCGCCTGTGTGGGGTCTGATCAGGTCGGCGCAGAGCGAGCATCCCGGCAGGTTCGTCCTGGTGGACACGGACGACACTCCGGCGTCCGGGACGCTGTCGGAGGCTGCCGCGTGGAGTGGGGAACCGCAACTCGCGCTGCGGCACGGCGAGATGCTCGCTCCCCGGTTGGCGCGGGTCGGTGGGTCTGCCGACGTGCTGGTCCCGCCGCCCGGTGCCTGGCGCTTGGACACGACCGGGACCGCGACGCTGGAGAACCTGTCGCTCGTCCCGGTGCCGCGGGACGCGGAGGAAACCGCACTCGACGCGGGGCACATCCGTATCGCGGTGCGGGCCGCCGGTCTCAATTTCCGGGACGTGTTGATCGCGTTGGGTGTGTATCCGGGTGCCGCGTCGATGGGTGGCGAGGGCGCGGGTGTGGTGATCGAGGTCGGTCCGGGGGTGTCCGAGTTCGCGCTGGGTGATCGGGTGTTCGGGATGTTCCCGTCGTTCGGTCCGACGGCGGTGGCCGATGTGCGGACCGTGGCTTTGACGCCGTGTGACTGGTCGTTCGAGCGGGCGGCGTCGGTGCCGGTGGTGTTTTTGACGGCGTATTACGGCTTGGTGGAGTTGGGTGGTCTGCGGTCGGGTGAGTCGGTGTTGGTTCATGCCGGTGCGGGTGGGGTGGGGATGGCGGCG
>NZ_JBVHLU010000185.1:0-11984 GCF_055558835.1 Embleya sp. NPDC025285 | reverse complement strand
GCGGCCCCGCGGATCCCGGTGGTCGCCAACCTCACCGGCCGAATCGCCGAGGCCGACGAACTGACCGACCCCGGCTACTGGGTGCGCCAGGTTCGTGAGCCGGTCCGTTTCGCCGACTGCGTCGCCGCCGCCGGCGCCCAGGGCGGGTCCGTACTGCTGGAGGTCGGGCCCGACGGGGTGCTGACCGCGATGGCCCGCGAATGCCTCGGCCCGGCCGCCGACACGCTCGCCGTTGCGCTGGTTCGCCGGGATCGGCCGGAACGGGCGACGTTCGCCGCCGCGTTGGGCGCGCTGCATGTGCACGGGATAGCCGTGGACTGGCCCGTCTTCCTCGTGGGCCGGGGCGACCGGGTCGACCTGCCGACCTACCCGTTCCAGCGGCAACGCTACTGGCTGGACCCGCTGCCCGACCCACGAACCGCCGCCGGCGGCAATTCGGACGACCCGAACACCTGGCGCTACCACGCTGAGTGGACGCCCTGGGCCGGCCGGGCGGAGGCGGGCAGCTCCGCGGCCGCGGCATCGGGCGCCGAACTGTCCGGCACCTGGGTGGTGGTGAGCCATCCGGCGAGCCGGCACGCCGACGCGTGCGGGCGCGGGCTCGAACAGCGCGGCGCGCACGTGATGGCACTCCACGTCGACCCGGCGACGTGCGATCGCAGCGTTCTCGCCGACCGCCTGCGCGAACTCGGCCCCCTCGACGGCGTGGTCTCGCTCCTGTCCGACCTGCCGGGGGAGCGCGCCGACCTGCCCGGGCTCACCCACGGCCTGGCGGCCACCCTCGCACTCGTTCAGGCACTCGCCGACACGAACCCGGAGGGCAGGCTGTGGTGCCTGACCTTCGGCGCGGTGTCCACGGCGGCGTCCGAACCGGTCACGCATGCCGAGCAGGCGCAGATCTGGGGGCTCGGCCGGGGTGCCGCGCTCGAACTGCCCGGC
This sequence comes from Embleya sp. NPDC025285, assembly GCF_055558835.1. Taxonomy (NCBI): domain Bacteria; kingdom Bacillati; phylum Actinomycetota; class Actinomycetes; order Kitasatosporales; family Streptomycetaceae; genus Embleya; species Embleya sp. NPDC025285. The sequence goes on along the minus strand of NZ_JBVHLU010000185.1, from coordinate 11,045 downwards.
GTCTGGGGCGGCCTCGTGGACATCACCGATGCCTTCGCGGCCGGCTCGATACCGGACGGGTCCGAAGCCCGGGCCCTCGATGATGTCGCCGACCTGTGGACCAGCCTCGCGGACGTGATCGCGCACGGCGCCGAGGACCAGGTGGCGATCCGGCCTGCCGGCGTCCGGGTACGGCGCCTGGCCCGCGCGTCGGTACCCGCCGAGACCGGCGACCCTTCCTGGCAGCCCGAAGGCACGGTACTGATCACCGGCGGCACCGGCGGTCTGGGCGCGCACGTGGCGCGCTGGGCGGCCGGCGCGCGGGCGGAGCGTCTGGTCCTGGCCGGCCGCCGCGGCGCGGCGACCCCGGGGGCCGAGGCCCTCACGGCCGAACTGACCGGCCTCGGCGTCGACGTCCTGATCGAGGCCTGCGACGTGGCCGACCGAACCGCGGTACAGCGCCTGATCGAACGCATCGACGCCGCCGGGCCGCCGCTGCGGGCGGTGGTGCACGCCGCCGGGGTGACCCAGGCGGCTCTGATCACGGACACCGATCCGGTCGAGGCCGCGCGAATCACCGCGGGCAAGGCCGCGGGCGCGGCCTTCCTGGACGCCGTGCTCGGCGACCGGCCGCTGGCGGCGTTCGTGCTGTTCTCCTCGATAGCCGGCGTCTGGGGCAGCGGCGCCCAGGGCGTCTACGGAGCAGCCAACGCGCACCTCGACGCGCTGGCCCGGAACCGCCGGGCCCGCGGCCTGACCGCCACGTCGATCGCCTGGGGACCGTGGGCCGGGGACGGCATGGCCGAACAGGACGACGGGGACCAGCTGGCCCGGCGCGGCCTGCGGGCGATGCATCCGCGGGCCGCCGTGGACGCGATGGCCCGCGCGGTGGGCCTGGGCGACACGGACGTGGTCGTCGCCGACGTGGACTGGAGCACCTTCGCTCCCCGCTTCACCTCGATGCGCCCGAGCCCCCTGCTCGACGGCCTGCCCGAGGTCGCCGCCGTCCTCGCCGCGCGGGCCGCTCCGGGCGCCGGCGCCCGCCCGGCGGACCCCGACCTGGCCGGCCGACTGGCGACCGCCGGAGCCGCGGAACGCGAGACGATCCTGCTGGAATTGGTGCGCGGCGAGGTGGCGGCCGTACTCGGCCATGCCTCGGCCGCTCAGGTACAGGCCGACCAGGCCTTCCGCGACCTGGGGTTCGACTCGCTGACCGCCGTGGACCTGCGGGACCGGCTCAGCCGCGCGGCCGGTGTCGAACTGCCGAGCACGCTGGTGTTCGACTACCCGACCCCCGTCGAACTGGCCGCTCGACTGCGAACCGAACTGACCGGCGGCGACGCATCCGTCCTGGCCCCGGTGCTCGCCGAACTCGACGGCCTGGAAAACGCGTTCGGTCGTGTGGCGGAGGAGGACCCGCAGCTTCGCGCCCGGGTCGCGCTGCGCATGCGGCGCTTTTTGGATCGACTCGGCTCCCTCGACCGCGAGGACACCGCGACCGCGAACGGGGCGGGCGTCGAGACCGCCTCCGACGACGAACTGTTCGCCCTGCTCGACCACCATCTCGAAGCCCCCGGGCAGGCCCCGAAAGGTGACCACTCATGAGCGGCAGCGAAGACAAGCTGCGGGACTATCTCAAGCGCGCGACGGTCGACCTGCAGCGGGCCCGAGCTCGCATCGCGGAACTGGAGCGCCCCGAGCCGATCGCCGTGATCGGCATGTCCTGCCGTTACCCCGGCGGCATTCGCTCGCCCGAGGACCTGTGGCGGGTGGTCGCCGACGAGGTGGACGCGGTGAGCGGCTTCCCCCTCGACCGGGGCTGGCAGGTCGACGACCTCTACCACCCCGACCCCGACCACCTCGGCACCAGTTATGCGCACGAGGGCGGATTCCTGGACGGCGCGGGTGAGTTCGACCCGGCGTTCTTCGGGATCTCGCCGCGCGAGGCGCTGGCGATGGACCCGCAACAGCGGCTGCTCCTGGAGACCTCCTGGGAGGCGTTCGAACGCGCCGGGGTCGACCGGCGCACCCTGAAGGGCAGCCCGACCGGCGTGTTCGTCGGCGGCACCCCCACCGGCTACGGCGCCGGTGTGCAGCGGATGCCCGAGGGGGTCGAGGGATACGCGCTCACCGGCAGCGTCGGCAGCGTGCTGTCGGGCCGCGTCTCCTACGCGCTGGGCCTGGAAGGCCCCGCGGTGACCGTGGACACCGCGTGCTCGTCCTCGCTGGTGGCGCTGCACCTGGCCGTCCAGGCGCTGCGCGGCGGCGAATGCACGATGGCACTGGCCGGCGGGGTGACCGTGATGGCCACTCCGGCCGCGTTCATCGAGTTCAGCCGGCAGCGCGGTCTGTCCGCCGACGGTCGGTGCAAGCCGTTCGCAGCCGCGGCCGACGGCACCGGCTGGGCCGAGGGCGTCGGCATGCTCCTGGTCGAACGGCTCTCCGACGCGCGCCGCAAGGGCCACCCCGTACTCGCCGTCGTGCGGGGCACGGCGGTCAACCAGGACGGCGCGAGCAACGGCCTCACCGCGCCCAACGGCCCCTCACAGCAACGGGTGATCGAACAGGCGCTGGCCAACGCGGGCCTGGCACCGGCGGACATCGACGCGGTGGAGGCGCACGGCACCGGCACCCGGCTGGGCGACCCCATCGAGGCCCAGGCGCTGATCGCCACCTACGGGCCCGGCCGCTCGCCGGATCGGCCGCTGCGGCTGGGCGCGCTGAAGTCCAACCTCGGGCACACCCAGGCCGCGGCCGGCGTGGCCGGCGTGATCAAGATGGTCATGGCGATGCGCCACGGCACGCTGCCCAAGACCCTGCACGTGGACGCGCCGACACCGGGCGTGGACTGGTCGTCCGGCGCGGTGGAACTGCTGACCGACAGCCTCGCCTGGCCGCCCGCGGCGGGCGAACCGCGCCGGGCCGGGGTTTCCGCGTTCGGGGCCAGCGGCACGAACGCGCACGTGATCCTCGAGGAGGCGGCCGCCGCCCCGGCGCAACCGGCGGACCAAGACGGTGCGGCGTCCCGCGCCTGGTCGGGCCCGCTGCCCTTCGTCGTGTCCGCCCGCGGCGAAGCCGGCCTGCGCGCCCACGCCGCACAACTGGCCCGCCACGCGCGGGTCGAGACCGCGACCCCGCTCGCGGACATCGCGCTCACCCTCGCCGTGCACCGCTCCGCGCTCGACGACCGCGCGGTGGTACTGGCCGCGGAGCGCGCGGAGTTGGTCACGGGCTTGGAGTCGCTGGTCGCGGGGGAGCCGGTGGCGGGCGTGGTGCAGGGCGTGGCGCGCCCGGTGACGCGCCCGGTGCTGGTCTTCCCCGGTCAGGGATCGCAATGGCTGGGGATGGCGGCCGACCTGCTGGACTCCGCACCGGTCTTCGCCGAGCAAATCGCCGCGTGCGAGGACGCGTTGGCGCCGTTCGTCGACTGGTCCGTGACGTCGATGCTGCGGTCGGAGTCCGAGGAGTGGTTGGACCGCGTCGATGTCGTACAACCCGTCCTGTGGGCGGTGATGGTGTCCCTGGCCGAGCTGTGGCGCTCCTTCGGCGTACGGCCCGCCGCGGTGGTGGGCCACTCCCAGGGCGAGATCGCCGCCGCCTGTGTCGCGGGCGCGCTGACGGCGGCGGACGGCGCGAAGGTGGTGGCGCTGCGGAGCAAGGCCATCCTGGATCTGCCCGGCGACGGGGGCATGGCCTCGGTCGCCGCTCCGGTGGAGCGGGTGCGCGAACTGATCGCGGGATACGACGGCCGGATATCGGTCGCCGCGGTGAACGGCCCGGCGTCGGTGACGGTGTCGGGAGAGTCGGCCGCCCTGGACGAACTGCTCGCGAGTTGCGCACGGTCGGACGTATGGGCGCGGCGGGTCCCGGTGGACTACGCCTCGCACTCGGTCCAGGTCGAGTCGATCCGCGCGCGGCTGCTGACCGAGCTGGCCGACATCCGACCGGTCGCGGCCGCAGTGCCGTTCTACTCCGCGGTGACCGCCGACCTGCTGGAGACCACCGCCCTGGACGCGCAGTACTGGTACACCAACCTTCGCCGAACCGTCCGCTTCGAGGAGACGATCCGGCTGCTGCTCCGGCGGGGTCACGACGCCTTCATCGAGGCCAGCGCCCACCCCGTACTGACCACGGCCTTGCTGGGCACGATCGAGTCCGCCGAGGGCGCGGCGCTCTCGCTCGCCACCCTGCACCGTGACCGGGACAGCACGGCGGGCTTTTGCGCGGCGCTCGCCCAGGCGTACGCGAACGGCGTCGACGTGGACTGGCGTCCGCTGCTCGCCCACCGGGGCGCGGTCCGTACCGACCTGCCCACCTACGCCTTCCAACGCGAACGGTTCTGGCTGGCGGACGCGCCCGCCGAGGAAGCCGCGCCCGCCGCCGGGTCCGCGCAGCCGGATGAGGCGCGCTTTTGGGAAGCGGTCGAAGGCCGGGACATCGACGCCCTTACCGCGATGCTCGGGACGACCGGCGCATCCGGACGCGCCGCGCTGGAGACGTCGATCGACGCGCTGGCGGGGTGGCGCGACAGGCGCCGCCTGGACGCCACCGTCGACGAGTGGCGCTATCGCGTGGTCTGGCGACCGCTGACCGGCGCCCCCACCCCGAGCCTGACCGGCACCTGGCTCGTGGTGTCCGCCGAGGACGCGCACGACCCGGACTTCGAGGCGCAGTGCGTCCAGGCGCTGACCACGCACGGCGCGCGGGTGGCGCGGTTGCCGGTCACCGCGGCCGATGTCGAGCGCGGGCCGCTGGCCGAGCAGATCGCCCGGGTGCGGGCGGGGCTGCCGGACGCCGACTTCACCGGCGTGATCTCCCTGTTGGGCCTGGAGGAACAGGCCCGAGAAGATCATCCCGCGCTCTCGCGGGGGATGGCCGCCACGATCGCGCTCGCCCAGGCCCTCACCGACACCGAATCGGGTGGCCCGCTGTGGTGCCTGACCCGGGGCGCGGTCTCCGTCGCGAGTCGGGACGCGCTGACCCATCCGGCCCAGGGTCGGGTCTGGGGCATCGGCCGAGTCGTCGGCCTGGAGTTCCCCCGGCTGTGGGGCGGCCTGATCGACCTGCCCGCCCGGCCCGACGCCCGGGCCTGGGCCCGCGCCGTCGGCATGCTGCCCGGCACCTCGGGCGAGGACCAGCTCGCCATCCGCGACTCCGGCGTCCTGGTCCGGCGGCTGATCCGCGCCTCGGCGGCCGACCGGGCACCGATCCGCGACCCGCGACCCACCGGGACCGTGCTGGTGACCGGCGGCACCGGCGGTCTGGGTGCGCAGGTCGCGCAGTGGGCCGCCGAGAAGGGCGCCGAGCGGCTCGTGCTGACCAGCAGGGCCGGACCGGCGGCGCCCGGCGCCCACGAACTCGCCGAGCGGCTACGCGCGTTGGGCCCACAGGTCACCGTCGCGGCCTGCGACATGGCCGATGAGGACGCGGTGGTCCGGCTGGTCGCCGAGATCGACGCCGACGGCCCGCCGCTGCGGGTCGTCGTGCACGCGGCCGGCCTGGGCCAGGCCAGTGCGCTGGCCGACACCGACCTGACCGAGAGCGCCCGGCTCGCCGCGGGCAAGGTGGCCGGCGCGGCGGTGCTCGACCGCGTCCTGGGCGACCGTCCGCTCGACGCGTTCGTGCTGTTCTCCTCGATCTCCGGCCTGTGGGGCAGCGGCATGCAGGGCGTGTACGCGTCCTCCAACGCCTACCTGGACGCGCTCGCCGAGCACCGCCGCTCCCGGGGTGCGACCGCCACCTCCATGGTCTGGGGCCCGTGGGCCGGCGCGGGCATGGCCGACGACGAGCGAGCCCACGAGATCCTGGCCAGCCGCGGCGTCCGGATGATCGACCCGCGCACGGCCCTCGCCGCGATGGACCGCGCGCTGGAGCTGGACGACACCGTCGTCGTGGCCGCCGACATCGACTGGGAACGGTTCATCACCGGCTTCACCGCCCTGCGCCCCAGCCCGCTGTTCAGCGAACTCCCGGACGCACAGCGCGTGTTGAGCGCAGCCCTGGTACCGGACACCGCCGCCGCGGCGACCAGCGGGTTGGCCCGCCGACTCGCCGAGGTCACCGCCGCCGAACGCGACGCGATCGTCCTGGAGACCGTACGCGCCCAGGTCGCCAAGGTGCTCGGCCACACCGCCCCCGCGGCCGTGCCCGCCGACCGGGCCTTTCGCGAACTCGGCTTCGACTCGCTCACCGCCGTGGATCTGCGCAACCGGCTCAACGCCGAGACCGGCCTGGCGCTGCCGACCACCCTGGTCTTCGACTACCCCACCTCGCAGGTGCTCGCCAAACACATCCTGGCCGCGCTCAGCGGCGAGGAGGACCACGCGGCCCTGGCCGTACCGCAGGCGGCCGGCCGTGACGACGAGCCGATCGCGATCGTCGCGATGGCATGCCGCTTCCCCGGCGGCGTGACCAACCCGGAGGAGTTCTGGGACCTGGTCGCGGCCGGCACCGACGCCATCGGCGGCTTCCCCGCCGACCGCGGCTGGGACGTCGAAGGGCTTTACCACCCCGACCCGGATCGGCCCGGCACCTTCTACACCAACGAAGCCGGATTCCTGGACGCCGCAGGGGACTTCGACGCCGACTTCTTCGGCATCAGCCCGCGCGAGGCACTCGCCATGGACCCGCAGCAACGCCTCCTCCTGGAGACCACCTGGGAGTTGTTCGAGCGGGCGGGCATCGCCCCCGACTCGTTGCACGGCAGCCCCACCGGCGTCTTCGTCGGCGGCACCCCCACCGGCTATGGCACCGACGTGGCGCGGATGCCCGAAGGCGTCGAGGGCTACGTGCTCACCGGCAACGCGGGCAGCGTGATCTCCGGACGACTGTCCTACCTGTTCGGCCTCGAAGGCCCGGCACTGACCGTGGACACCGGCTGCTCCTCCTCGCTGGTGGCGCTGCACCTGGCCGTCCAGGCGCTGCGGCGCGGCGAATGCTCGCTGGCCCTGGCCGGCGGCGTGTCGGTGACCTCGACCCCGGGCGGCTTCGTGGAGTTCAGCCGCCAGCGGGCACTGGCGGGGGACGGACGCTGCAAGCCGTTCGCCGCCTCGGCGGACGGCATGGGCTGGTCCGAGGGCGTCGGCATCCTGCTGGTGGAACGACTCGACGAGGCCCGCCGCAACGGCCACCCCGTGCTCGCCGTCATCCGCGGCAGCGCGATCAACCAGGACGGCGCCAGCAACGGCCTGACCGCGCCCAACGGCCCCGCCCAGCAGCGGGTGATCCGGGCCGCCCTCGCCGACGCGGGCCTCGCCGCCGACCAGATCGACGCGGTCGAGGCGCACGGCACCGGCACCACCCTCGGCGACCCGATCGAGGCCCAGGCACTGATCGCCACCTACGGCAGGGGTCGCGATCCCGAACGGCCGCTGTGGATCGGCTCGGTGAAGTCCAACATCGGCCACACCACGTCGGCAGCCGCCGCGGCCGGGATCATCAAGATGGTGATGGCGATGCGCCACGGCGTGCTGCCCAAGACGCTGCACGCGGACGAGCCGTCCCCGCACGTGGACTGGTCCGCGGGCACCGTCGAACTGCTGACCGAGGCCCGGAGTTGGACGGGCGGCGCACAACCGCGCCGCGCCGGGATCTCGTCCTTCGGGATCAGCGGAACCAACGCGCACGTGATCCTGGAGCAGGCGCCCGAGGCGCCCGAGGCGCCCGAGGCGACCGCCGCGGACGCTGCGGCGCCGGCGCCCGAGCAGGACGCGCCGGCGCTGCCCGACGTCACCGTGCTGCCCTTTCTCGTCTCCGCGAAAAGCCCCGAGGGACTGCGTGCGCAGGCCGCGCGACTGGCCGACCACCTGGAGAACGACGCCGGCCACGGCGTCTCCCCGGTCGACCTGGCCCACTCGCTGCACTCCACCCGCTCGGCCCTGCACCACCGCGCCGTCGTGCGGGCCGCCGACCGCGCCGAACTGCTGCACGGGCTGGCCGGCCTGGCCGCCGGCACCCCGGCCGCCCAGGTCGTCCAAGGTCAGGCCCGGCACGGCGAACGCGTCGTCCTGGTCTTCCCCGGCCAGGGCTCGCAGTGGGTCCGGATGGCGGTCGGACTGCTCGACAGCGCGCCGGTGTTCGCGGCGCAAATCGCCGCCTGCCAACAGGCACTCGACCCGTACGTGGACTGGTCCCTCGAAGAGGTGCTGCGCGCAGACGCGGACGCCTCGCAGACTTGGTTCGCCCGGGTCGACGTCCTCCAACCGGTGCTGTGGGCCGTGATGATCGCGCTGGCCGAGCTGTGGCGTGCCTGCGGCGTCGAACCCGCCGCCGTGGTCGGGCACTCACAGGGCGAGATCGCCGCCGCCTACGTCGCGGGCGCGCTCAGCCTGGCGGACTCCGCCAAGGTCGTCGCCCTGCGCAGCCAGGCGATCACCGCGCTGTCCGGGCGCGGCGGCATGCTCTCCGTCGGCGAACCGGCCGAACGAGTCGCCGCCCGCCTGGAACACTGGACCGGACGGTTGTCGGTCGCCGCGATCAACGGGCCCGGCTCCACCGTCGTCTCCGGCGACACCGCCGCACTGGACGAACTGACCGCCGACTGCGCGGCCGAAGGCGTACGGCACTGGCGCATCCCCGTCGACTACGCCTCGCACAGCGCCCACGTGGAGGAGATCCGCAACCGGCTCGCCGACGTCCTCGGCGGCATCGAGCCGGGCCCGGCCCGCATCCCCTTCCACTCGACGGTCACCGCGGGCCGGCAGGACACCACCGACCTCGACGCCGACTACTGGTACCGCAACCTGCGGCAGACCGTGCGATTCGAGGAGACCGTGCGCGCCCTCGTCGAAGCCGGACACACCGCCTTCGTCGAGGTCAGCCCGCACCCCGTGCTGGTCGCCGGCATCGAGGAGGTGCTGGACGAGACGGGCGGGCACGCCGTGGCACTGGGCACCCTGCGCCGCGACGAACAGGACGTCGACCGCTTCCTCGGCTCGCTCGCCGAAGCGCACGTACACGGCCTGCCGGTCGACTGGACCGCGGTCCTCGGCGCCGACTTCGGCGTGCGCGTCCCACTGCCGACCTACGCGTTCCAGCACCGGCGCTACTGGCTGGAGTCCGGTACCGGCCGAGCCGGCGCCGGCGATGCCACCGAACTGGGGCTCGCCCCCGTCGACCACCCGCTGCTGCTCGCCGGCACCACCCTGTCCGAACTCGGCCACCTGATCCTGACCGGCCTGATCTCGCTGCGCACGCATCCCTGGCTCAACGACCACGCCGTCGCCGGCACCGTGCTGCTGCCCGGCACCGCCTTCGTGGACCTGGCGGTCCGCGCCGCCGACGAGGCGGGCTGCGGTCGACTCGACGAGCTGACGCTCGAAGCCCCGCTGATCCTGCCGCCGACCGGCGGAGTACGGATCCAGATCGTGGTCGGCCCGCCCGACGAGACCGACCGGCGCACCCTCACCATCCATTCCCGCCCTGCCGCCGACCGGGCCGAGGACGGCGGCGGCTGGGTGCGCCACGCCGGGGCCGTCCTGGCCCCCACCACCCCGGCCGCCGGCTTCGACCTGACCGCATGGCCCCCCGCCGACGCCGTCCCGCTGGACACCGCCGACTTCTACGAGCAGGCCCGCGCCTCCGGGTACGCGTACGGGCCCGCCTTCCAGGGCCTGGAACAGGTCTGGCGGGTCGGTACCGAGGTGTACGCGGAGGTCGCGCTCGGCGAACGCGAGCGCGACGAGGCCGGACGGTACGGCCTGCACCCGGCGCTACTGGACGCCGCGCTCCAGGCGTACGGCTTGGCCGGCTCCGGCGGCCGAGATGCCAGAATCCTGTTGCCGTTCGCCTGGAACGGCGTCTCGCTGCACGCCTCGGGCGCCCAACGGCTGCGCGTACGGCTGATCCCCGAAGGCACCGACACGGTCACCGTGCTGGTCGCCGACCGCGAAGGTGCCCCCGTCCTGCGCGCCGACTCCCTCGTGTTGCGCCCCGTGGCCGTCGACCAGATCATCGGCGGCCGGGACGCCACCCGCGACGCGTTGTTCACCGTCGAATGGAAGCCGGTGACCGCGCCGGCCGGCGGCGGATCCGAGGACACCTGGGTGGTGCTGGGCGCGTCCGACACCCCGGGCACCCGGGACCTGCTCGCCGATCTGGCCGGTGCCGGGATCGCCCCAGTCGTGTACACGGACCCGGCGGCACTGGGCGCCGCCATCGAAGCGGGCGCCCCGGTACCGGACTTCGCCTTGCTCTCGCCCACGGACGCGGCATTGGAGTCCGGGAGCCTGGCCGCGCGGGTGCACACGTCCACGGCACGGGTCCTGGCGGATCTCCAGGCGTGGGTCGCCGACCGGCGCCTGGCCGACGCCCGGCTCGTGGTGCGCACCCGCGGCGCACTGGCCACGGAGTCCGGCGAAGCCGTCGCCGACCTCGGCCGGGCCGCGATCGTCGGTCTCGTCCGCTCCGTGCAGAGCGAACACCCCGACCGCTGCGTCCTGATCGACACGGATACCGCCGCCGACTCCCGTCCGCTGCTGCCCGCCGCGGTCCGCGCTTCGCTTGCCCTCGGCGAGCCGCAACTCGCGCTACGCGGCGGCCGATTGCTCGCACCCCGCCTCGGACGGATCGGCGGGTCCGCCGCGTTGGTGCCACCTCCCGGCGCGTGGCGGTTGGACACCATCAGGGCCGGGACGCTGGAGAATCTCGCGCTGGTCCCGGTGCCGGCCGCCCCGGAGGGCGAGGAACTGGGCGAGGGACAGATCCGGATCGGGGTCCGGGCCGCCGGTCTCAATTTCCGGGACGTGCTGATCGCGCTGGGCATGTATCCGGGTGCCGCGATGATGGGTGGCGAGGGCGCGGGTGTGGTCAGCGAAGTCGGGCCCGGAGTATCGGGATTCGCAGTCGGTGATCGTGTCCTGGGCATGTTCGGGGGCGGCTTCGGCCCGGACGCGGTCGCCGACCACCGGATGGTGGTTCCGGTGCCGGGTGACTGGTCGTTCGAGCGGGCGGCGTCGGTGCCGGTGGTGTTCCTGACGGCGTATTACGGCTTGGTGGAGTTGGGTGGTCTGCGGTCGGGTGAGTCGGTGTTGGTTCATGCCGGTGCGGGTGGGGTGGGGATGGCGGCG
>NZ_JBVHLU010000184.1:0-11988 GCF_055558835.1 Embleya sp. NPDC025285 | reverse complement strand
GAGAGAGAGAGAAAAAAAAGAAAGGAAAGGAGGAGAAAACACCCTCCCCCCGCCCCCCGCCCGGGGGGGGGGGGGGGAGGGGGGGGGGGGGGACACCCCCCCCCCCCCCCCCCCCCCCCGCTCCCACCTGTTTGTGCCGACGGTGTACGGCGGGGGTCGGCTCCCGACCGCCTCGGGGTCGGCGCGCGAGGTGCGGGGCGCGGCGCGTGGGGGCGCGGCCGGCTCAGCGGGCGACGCGGGAGCGGACCAGTTCGCCCAGGAAGGCCAGGTCGACCTCTTCGAGGGAGTCGACCACGGTGCGCGTCGGCGCGGGCGTGATCGGCGTCATGCTCGGCACCGCCAGCACGACGCAGCCGGCCGCCTCGCCGGAGGCGATGCCGGTGGGCGAGTCCTCGACGACCACGCAGGACCACGGCTGGACGTCCAGCCGGCGGGCCGCGGTCAGGTACGGATCGGGGTGTGGCTTGGTACGGGCGATCTCGTCGCCGGCCAGGGTGAAGCGGAAGTGGTGGGCGCCCAACGAGGGCAGCACCGCGTCGACGATCACCCGCTGGGACGCGGTGACCAGCGCGCACGGCACGCCGGCGTCGTCGACCTCGGCGAGCAACCGTTTGGCGCCCGGGCGCAGGTCCACGCCGTCGCGCAGCGCGGCGACCATGCCGGTGTTGATCCGGTGCTCGAGTTCGGCGGGCGCGACGTCGAGGCCGGAGACCGAGAGCAGGTAGGCGACGGCGCGCTCCATCGGGCTGCCGAGCAGGTGCTCGGCGTGCTGCGCGGTGAGGGTGAAGCCGAGGTCGGCCATGACCGCGGTCTCGGTGGCGAACCAGTTGCGTTCGGTGTCGACCAGGGTGCCGTCCATGTCGAACAGGACCGCCCCGAGGCCGTGGCCCGGGCGTGCTCCGGTCGTGGTCGTGAGCGCTGCCGTCATCGTGTGGCCGCCTCTCCCCCGGTACGGGAAATCGTGGTGTGGATGGGGTGGGTCGATCTCCTCACGCGGGTTCTCCATGGGTGCGATCCGCCGGTTGGCTCCGGCGGGTCCTCGATTGTGCGGCCCCGTCAGGGATTGGGCAACCGCCGAACGGGGTCGTATGCGGAAACGGTGACCGAAGCGGTCACGGCGAGCGGGTTCGCCAGCTCCGCGATCGTGGAGCGCAGCCGGCCGGGGTCGGTGTGCCAGGCGCTGGGGCCCATCGCCACCACGGTGGCGATGGCGGTGTGGTCGAGCGCCATGGTGAAGGTGTGCGTGTGCCGCTCGCGCACGGTGAACCAGGGCGCGAGTTTGGCGTCGATGCGTTCCTGTTTGTCCGGGTCGACCTGGAGCAGGCCGAGCGCGGGCACCAGTTCGGCCAGGTGTCCCGCGGTGGGCGCGGCGACCAGCAGGGTGCCCTCGGCGGCCAGGATCCGGTGCAGTTCGGGCGGGTTGCGCGGGGCGAACACGTTGAGCACCCGTGCCGCGGCGCCGGTGCGTACCGGCAGCGGGCGCCACGCGTCGCAGACGGCGGCGCCCATCCGCGGGTGTGCGCGGGCGGCCCGGCGCAGCGCGTACTTGGAGATGTCCAGGGCCAGCCCGTGCCGCTCGGGCAGCGTGTCCAGCACGTGGGCGAGGTGGTGTCCGGTGCCCGCGCCGACGTCGACGAGGGCGCCGGGCACGGCGCCTGCGCTCGCGGCGGCCAGCGCGTCGCCGATCGGGTCGTAGTGGCCCGCACCGAGGAAGTCGACGCGGGCCGCGACCATGGCGGCGGTGTCGGCGGTGCCGACCGAGCCGGTGCCGGTGAGCAGGTTGACGTAGCCCTGCTTGGCGACGTCGAAGCTGTGCCCGGCGGCGCAGCGCAGGGTGTGGTCCGCCGCCGCCAGGTCCGCGCCGCAGTGCGGGCAGGCGAGGGTTCCTACGACGTCGCCGAGCATGTGCCTCGTTCTTGGGTGACGGGTGGGCCGGGTTGTCTCAGCGGGCGTTGAAGTAGTTCGCCTCGGGGTGGTGCAGCACGATCGCGTCGGTGGACTGTTCCGGGTGCAGTTGGAACTCCTCGGACAGCTCGACGCCGATCCGCTCGGGCCCCAGCAGGGCGGTGATCTTGGCCCGGTCCTCCAGGTCGGGACAGGCGCCGTAGCCGAGCGAGAAGCGCGCGCCGCGGTAGTGCAGCTTGAGCATGCCGTCGAGGTCGTTCGGGTCCTCGCCCGCGAAGCCGAGTTCGGCGCGCACCCGGGCGTGCCAGTACTCGGCCAGGGCCTCGGCGAGCTGTACGGACAGGCCGTGCAGTTCGAGGTAGTCGCGGTAGGCGTTCTCGGCGAACAGCTTCGCGGTGGCGTCGGACAGGCGCGGGCCCATGGTGGCGATCTGGAAGCCGACCACGTCGATCTCGCCGGAGTCCTCCGGGCGGAAGAAGTCGGCCAGGCACAGGTGCCGGTCGCGGCGTTGGCGCGGGAAGGTGAACCGGGTGCGTTCGTTGCCCGCGTCGTCGAGCACGATCAGGTCGTCGCCCTTGGACACGCACGGGAAGTAGCCGTAGACCACGCCGGCGTCGAGCAGGTTGTCGGTGACGATGCGGTCGAGCCAGTAGCGCAGGCGCGGGCGGCCCTCGGTCTCGACCAGTTCCTCGTAGGAGGGCCCGTCGCCGCCCCGGGTGGGCTTGAGGCCCCACTGGCCCATGAAGGTGGCCCGCTCGTCCAGCCACGAGGCGTAGTCGTTGAGCTGAATGCCCTTGACCACGCGGTCGCCCCAGAACGGCGGGGTGGGCACGGGGTTGTCGACGGCCACGTCCGAGCGGGCGGGCATCTCCTCGGGTTCGGTCTCGATCACCTTGGCGGCGGCCACCTTGCGCCGGCGCAGCGCGGGCAGTTCGACGCCGGGGACGCCGCGCTTGACGCCCATCAGGGCGTCCATCAGGCGCAGGCCCTCGAACGCGTCGCGGGCGTAGCGGACCTCGCCGGCGTAGATGTCGTAGAGGTCCTCTTCGACGTAGGCGCGGGTGAGGGCGGCGCCGCCGAGGATGACCGGGTAGCCGGCGGCCAGGCCGCGGGTGTTCAGCTCCTGGAGGTTTTCCTTCATGATCACGGTGGACTTGACCAGCAGGCCGGACATCCCGATCACGTCGGCGCGGTGTTCCTCGGCGGCTTCCAGGATGGCCGAGACCGGCTGCTTGATACCGATGTTGACCACGTTGTAGCCGTTGTTGGACAGGATGATGTCGACGAGGTTCTTGCCGATGTCGTGCACGTCGCCCTTGACGGTGGCCAGCACGATGGTGCCCTTGCCGTCCTCGCCCTCGACCTTTTCGATGTGCGGTTCCAGGTGCGCGACGGCGGACTTCATCACCTCGGCGGACTGGAGCACGAAGGGCAGTTGCATCTGGCCGGAGCCGAAGAGTTCACCGACGACCTTCATGCCGGCCAGGAGCGTGTCGTTGATGATCACCAGGGCGCTGCGCTCGCGCAGTGCCTCGTCCAGGTCCTCTTCGAGGCCGGCCCGCTCGCCGTCGATGATCCGGCGCTCGAGGCGCTCGTTCAGCGGCAGTGCGGCCAGTTCCTGGGCGCGGGTGGCGCGCACCGACTTGGCGTCGACGCCCTCGAACAGTTCCAGGAAGCGCTGGAGGGGGTCGTAGTCCTCGCGGCGGCGGTCGTAGACCATGTCGAGGGCGACCTCGCGCTGCTCCTCGGGGATGCGCGCCATCGGCAGGATCTTGCTGGCGTGCACGATCGCCGAGTCCAGGCCGGCTTCGATGCACTCGTTGAGGAAGACCGAGTTGAGCACGATGCGCGCGGCCGGGTTGAGGCCGAAGGAGACGTTGGACAGGCCCAGGGTGGTCTGCACGTCGGGGTGGCGGCGCTTGATCTCGCGGATCGCCTCGATGGTCTCGATGCCGTCGCGGCGGGTCTCCTCCTGGCCGGTGCCGATCGGGAAGGTGAGCGCGTCGATGATGATGTCGGAGACCTTGATCCCCCACTCGCCGGTGAGCGCGGTGATCAGCCGTTCGGCGACTCGGACCTTCCATTCGGCGGTGCGGGCCTGGCCCTCCTCGTCGATGGTCAGCGCGACCACGGCGGCGCCGTGTTCCTTGACCAGCGGCATGATCCGGCGAAAGCGCGAGGTGGGGCCGTCGCCGTCCTCGTAGTTGACCGAGTTGACCACGGCGCGCCCGCCGAGCAGTTCCAGGCCCGCTTCGAGCACCTCGGGCTCGGTGGAGTCGAGCATGATCGGCAGCGTGGAGGCGGTGGCCAAGCGGCCGGCCAGGGCCTTCATGTCGGCGACGCCGTCCCGGCCGACGTAGTCGATGTTCAGGTCGAGCATGTGCGCGCCGTCGCGGGTCTGGTCGCGGGCGATGTCGAGGCAGTCGTCGTAGCGGCCTTCGAGCATGGCCTCGCGGAACGCCTTGGAGCCGTTGGCGTTGGTGCGCTCGCCGATGGACAGGTAGGACAGGTCCTGGCGGAAGGGCACCGACTGGTAGAGCGACGCGGCGGCGGGCTCGTGCCGGGGGTTGCGGGGGGCGAGTTCGCGCCCGTGCACGCGTTCGACGACGGCCTTCAGGTGCGCGGGCGTGGTGCCGCAGCAGCCGCCGACCAGGGCCAGGCCGTACTCGGTGGTGAACGTGTCGTGCGCGTCCGCCAGTTCCTCGGGGGTGAGCGGGTAGTGCGCGCCGTCCTTGGTCAGGATCGGCAGGCCGGCGTTGGGCATCGCGGTGACCCCGATGCCGGCGTGCTTGGCCAGGTGGCGCAGGTGTTCGCTCATCTCGACCGGGCCGGTGGCGCAGTTGAGCCCGATGAAGTCGATGCCCAGCGGCTCCAGGGCGGTCAGTGCCGCGCCGATCTCGGAGCCCATCAGCATCGCGCCGGTGGTCTCGACGGTGACCTGGGCGAAGATCGGCAGGTCGATGCCGGCCTTCTTCAGCGCGCGCTGCGAGCCGATGATCGAGGCCTTGGTCTGGAGCAGGTCCTGGCTGGTCTCGATGAGCAGGGCGTGCGCGCCGCCGTCGATCAGGCCGGCCGCGTTCACTTCGAAGGCGTCGCGCAGCGTGGCGAAGGGCACGTGGCCCAGGCTGGGCAGCTTGGTGCCGGGGCCGATCGAGCCGAGCACCCAGCGCGGCCGGTCGGGGGTGGAGTAGTCGTCGGCCACTTCACGGGCGATCCGGGCGCCGGCTTCGGCGAGCTCGTAGATGCGGTCCTGGATGTCGTACTCGCCCAGGTTGCCGAGGTTGGCGCCGAAGGTGTTGGTCTCGACGCAGTCGACGCCGACGTCGAAGTACTCCTTGTGCACGTTGCGCACGATGTCGGGGCGCGTGACGTTGAGGATTTCGTTGCAGCCTTCGTGGCCCTGGAAGTCGTCCAGGCTGGGATCCTGCGCTTGGAGCATGGTTCCCATCGCTCCATCGGCGACGACGACGCGGGTGGCGAGTGCTTCGCGAAGCTGCTGCGGGGTGGCTGTCATGAGAATGCGTCTCCGATGGGTGCGACGGCTGTCGGCTTGCCCGGGTCCGTCGAGACGGATCGGGCCAGAGCGCCAGCTTAATGCGCTCGCCGCGCACGGCCCGGTGACGCGCGGGTGACGTCGCCCACTGGTCACCCGGCGCTCACCCGCGCTCACCGGGCCGTATGCGTCGCGTTCGCCGGGCGTCGCCCGGATTTCACTGTGGGCGAAGTCGACGCGGGCGGGTCTGGCCGAGGGTGCCTCAACCCGTAATGTGGGGACCGTACAGCTCTCGCGGCCTCGGGGACGGGTGCCCGCGGCGCACGGATCCCGGCCACGGCCGGAAGGAGGCACTGGGTGATCGAGCTCGACGACCTGCCCGAGCTGATCGACCCCGTCATGGTGGCCGCGTTCGAGGGGTGGAACGACGCGGGCGATGCCGCTTCCGCCGCGATCGAGCACCTCGACCGGGTCTGGAAGGGCGAGGTCTTCGCGGCCTTGGACGCCGAGGACTACTACGACTTCCAGGTCAATCGCCCGACGATATGGCTGGACGGGGACACCCGGCGGATCACCTGGCCCACCACCCGGCTGTCGGTGGTCCGGTTGGCCGAGCCGCGCCGCGATCTGGTGCTGGTGCACGGCATCGAGCCGAATCTGCGCTGGCGCTCGTTCTGCAACGAACTGTTGGGCTTCGCGCACGAGTTGGGCGTGGAGACGGTAGTGGTGCTGGGCGCGATGCTGGGCGACGCGCCGCACTCGCGGCCGGTCCCGGTCAACGGCACCACGTCGGATCCGGTGGTGGCCGCGAACGTGGGTCTGGAGCAGTCCCGGTACGAGGGGCCGACCGGCATCGTGGGCGTGTTCCAGGAAGCGTGCGCGCACGCGGGGATGCCGGCGTTGACGTTCTGGGCCTCGGTGCCGCACTACGTCGCGCAGCCGCCCTCGCCCAAGGCGACGCTGGCGCTGTTGCGTCGGCTGGAGGATTTCCTGGACGTGACCGTCCCGATGGGCGAGCTGGCCGAGGACGCGCGGGCGTGGCAGGTGGGGGTGGATCAGCTCGCGGCCGAGGACACCGAGGTCGCGGAGTACGTGCGCTCGCTGGAGGCGGCGCGTGACACCGAGGACCTGCCCGAGGCGTCCGGTGACGCGATCGCGGCCGAGTTCGAGCGGTACCTCAAGCGCAAGGGCGATCAGGCCGAGGGGTGATCGGGGCTCGGGTGATCGGGCTTCGGTGTCGGGGCTCGGGTGACCGAGCTCCTGTGATCGGGGCTCCGATGGCCGAGGCTCCGGTGTTCGGAGCAAGGGTGTCGGGGTCGGGTGTCGGCCCCGGGTGATCGACCCGGGTGATCGGTCCCCGAGGTAGTCAGGCCGAGCGTCGGCGCAGTTCCAGGGTCGCGAGCGGGATGAATCCGCCGGTGCCCGGTTCGGCGGCGGCGTCGGGGCCGGACAGTCGGCGCAGCATGGCCAGGGCGATGCGCTCGCCCTGTGCCTTGGCCCGTTCGGCGCGCGGTCCGGCGAAGTCGCCGTCGACGGTGGCCCGCCACAACTGGACCCAGCGGCCGAAGTGCCGGGCGGTCAGCGGCGCGGCGCGGTGCAGCGTGTGGTGCACGGCGAACGCGTCGCCGCGGTATTCGGCGGTGCGCAGCAGCGCGCGCTCCCAGAAGTCGGTGATCCGGGGCAGGTGCGCGTCCAGGTCGGTGCCGGCGATCTCGGTGAAGTAGGCGCCGATCACCGGGTCGGCGAAGGCCGCGCCGTAGAAGCGGCGCAGGAGCGCGTCGAGGTCGGCGCGGGTGGTGATGTCGGCGCGGGCGGTGTCCGGGCCCGGGTGGGCCTGGTGCGGGTGTTCCCGGTCCGCTCGCGGCGGGTGCGGCGCTTGCGGGTGCGGCGCCGGGTGCGGCGTGTCCGTCTGCGGTTCCCACCGGTCCGGCTCTCCCCCGTTCGGGGCCGCGCGGAGCGTGAGGTCCGTCGGTTCGCGTGTGCCGTCGCCGTGCATGCCCGCCAGTTTAGGCCGCCGGTGTTCTCGGGGGCCGGTGCCGAACGGCCCGTGCGGGTGGGGTCCTGGGACCCCACCCGCGCGGTCTGTGCCGAGTCCGCCGTCCGCGCCGGTGGACGGCGGGCCCGTTCGTGGTGTCGTGACCGGGCACCCCGGTGGGCCCGGCCACGACCTGCGGTCACGAAGCGGTGAAGGCGGCCGCGTTCGTGGCCGCGCCCTCGGGGCTAGCCCAGGCCGCTGTGGATCGCGGACGCGAGTTCGCCATTGGTGGTGTCACCGCTGAACTCCCAGAAGAACGCGCCGCGCAGGTTCTGCGCCTTGGCCCAGCTCATCTTGGAGGTGACGGTGGCGGGGGTGTCGTAGCTCCACCAGTTGCTGCCGCACTTGGCGTACGCGGTGCCCGCGATGGTGCCGGTGCTGGGGCAGCTGCTCTTGAGCACCTTGTAGTCCTCGATGCCCTGCTCGTAGGTGCCCTGGGCGGGGCCGGTGGCGGTGCCGCCGGGCGCGTCCTGGGTGACCCCGGTCCAGCCTCGACCGTAGAAGCCGATGCCGAGCAGGAGCTTGTTCGCCGGAACGCCCTTGGTCTTGAGCTTGGCGATCGCGTCGGAGGAGTTGAAGCCGTCCTTCGGGATGCCGGTGTAGGAGGTCAGCGGCGAGTGCGGGGCGGTCGGACCCTTGGCGTCCCAGGCGCCGAAGAAGTCGTACGTCATCACGTTGTACCAGTCCACGGAGGCGGAGGCGCCTCCGTAGTCGGCCGCGTCGATCTTGCCCGCGGCGGACGCGTCGGCGGTGATCGCCGCAGTGACCAGGTTGTTCGTGCCGAACTTGGCCCGGGTTGCGGAGAGCAGCGTCTTGATCGAGGCCGCGCCGCTGGTGTCACAGGTCAGGCCGCACGCGTTGGGGTATTCCCAGTCCAGGTCGATGCCGTCGAACACATCGGCCCAGCGCGGGTCCTCGACCAGGTTGTAGCAGGACTCGGCGAACGCGGCGGGGTTGGCCGCGGCCTGGCCGAAGCCGCCGGACCAGGTCCAGCCGCCGAACGACCACAGGATCTTGATGTTGGGGTACTTGGCCTTGAGCTGGCGCAGCTGGTTGAAGTTGCCGCGCAGCGGCTGGTCCCAGGTGTCCGCCACGCCGCTGACGCTCTGGTCGGCGGTGAAGGCCTTGTCGTAGTCGGCGTAGGAGTCGCCGATGGTGCACTTGCCGCCCTGGACGTTGCCGAAGGCGTAGTTGATGTGGGTGATCTTGGCGGCCGAGCCGGACGTGACGATGTTCTTCACGTTGTAGTTGCGGCCGTAGATGCCCCAGTTGGTGAAGTAGCCGAGCTTGACGGTGCTGCCGCCGCCGGGGCCGCCACCGCCGCCGGTGGTGTGCACGGTGACCGCGGCACTGGCCGGGCCGGTCTGGTCGACGGTGTCGCGGGCGATGACGGTGTAGGTGTAGTCGGTGCCCGCGGCCAGGCCGCTGTCGGTGTAGGTGGGCGTGGTGACGGTGGCGATCTTGCTGCCGCCGCGCAGCACGTCGTAGTTCTTGATGCCGTGGTCGTCGGTCGCCGCGGTCCAGGTCAGCTTGACGCCGTTGTCGGTGACGTTGCTCGCGACCGGGGTGCCGGGTGCGCCGGGCGGGTTGTCGCCGGGGTTCGTGGGTCCCCCGTCGCAGGATCCGCCGTTGATCTTGCATCCGGTCGGGTTGCCGGGGCCGGTGCCGTTGAAGCCGAAGGTCACCGAGGCGCCGGGGCCGACGGTGCCGTTCCAGCCGACGTTCTTGGCGGTGTAGTGGTCGCCGGTGCGCGTGACGGTGGCGTCCCAGGAGGAGCCGACGGCGGTGCCGGCGGGGAAGTCCCATTCCAGGGTCCACGAGGTGATCGCGGCCGTGCCGGTGTTCTTGATGGTCCAGCTTCCACCGAAGCCGGAGCCCCAGTCGGAGGTCTTGACGAACGTGGCGGTGGTACCGGCGGCCTGTGCGGGGGACGCGAGGCCGACCATCGCTGCCAGGGGAAGCAGCAGGGCGCTGATCATGGCGACAAGGGTGCGCCGGGACAAGGTCGTGCGTCGTTTGGTTCCTGTGCTCAAGGGTGCTCCTCGAGTGGGGCCAGACATACGGGGACGTGGCACCTCCCGGTGGGGAAACGATTCGACTACGGCCCCACCGCAGGTCCAGTGAGAGTAGGAAAGGTCTGGACCACGGGTCAATGGTCTGTACCAAAATGGTCTGGACCAACTGCCTTGCCCAGCACCGCAAATGCCACACGCGGGCCCCGAGGGGCCCGCGTGATCTGGGAGTTCGTCGAACTTGCCAAAATTTTCCGAGGCGCCCGCCCGTCCGTCTTCAGCGCCGGGCCGGGGCGTACGGCGCGCCGGGCGCGGGCGCGGTGCCATCCACGGCCGCGCGCCACCGGTCGTGCAGCCACATCTGGGTGCGCCTCCGGGCCGCCCGCTCGTCCCACTGCACGTCCCGCTCGTAGGTGAGCACGGACAGGTCCCCGGCGAGCACCGCCCAGGTGTAGAGCCCGTTGATGTGACGCGCGTTGACCCTCATTCCGCTCACCGAGGTGGCCCGGCCGGCGGGCGTGCCGATGGTCTCGTCGTGCTGGGCGACCCACTGCACGGTCAGCCCCTCGGCGTGCAGCGGATCCACGTGGTGCCAGAACGCCTCGGCGGCGGCGTGCGCCTCCTCGGTGCCGGGCAGCGGACCCTGGCGCGGGCCGTCCAGCCGGGTCCAGCCCAGCAGGGTGCCGTCGGCGCGGTCCACCACCACGCTGGCGTGCGGGCCGCCCGGGTGCGGGTGGGTGGCCGGTTGATGGCGCACGACCACGACGGGGCGTTCGTCGTGCCACGCGTAGTCGAGCGCCGTGAGTATCCAGTTGCGGGGTATCGACAGTCTGCACTTCGCCAGCAGAGCGGCGACGGCGGTGGTGACGTCGGTGTCCCTGCCGGGGAACAGGGTCATGGTGCGTCCTCGCGGTCGTGCGGGATCGGAACGGAGTCGAGGTGGATCAGGGCGGTGCGGCGGCCGCGGCGGGCGCGGTGGGCTCGCGCACCGGGGCGGGACCGAGGAGCCGGGTCGGGATCTCGGTGCCGCTCGCGTCCGCGGGCGACGCCAGTTTGCCGCACACCTGTTCGGCGCCGCCGGCGAGGGTGAGCCGACCGACCCGCCCGGGGCTCGTCCGCGCGTCGCCGCACCGGTCGGGCGAGCCGGTACCCCGGCCCCGGACGTGGCCGAGGCGCTCGGCGAGGGCGCCGGGCGCCGGGGCGCCGGCCGAGGGCGGCGCACAGGAGATCTGCATGAACCGGACCCTAACGATCGGCGGGCCGGATGAGAACAAGTTCCATCCTTTCCATACGGTCGCGTACGGACATTTGCCCGTGGTTGGGCGAGCTCGTACTTCGTGGGTGCTTCCGTTCGTGTGACGCGGGGCACGAACTCGAGGAAGCCCGTGTGCCGTTCGGCTAGGGTCCGGGCAACCCTGCTCGGGAAGGAGCGCGCGTGTCCTCGACCGTCGACACCGATCTGCTCGTCATCGGCGCGGGCCCCACCGGCCTGTACGCCGCCTACTACGCGGGGTTCCGGGGCCTGCGCACCGCGCTGTTG
This sequence comes from Embleya sp. NPDC025285, assembly GCF_055558835.1. Taxonomy (NCBI): domain Bacteria; kingdom Bacillati; phylum Actinomycetota; class Actinomycetes; order Kitasatosporales; family Streptomycetaceae; genus Embleya; species Embleya sp. NPDC025285. Next base: position 1,003 of record NZ_JBVHLU010000184.1, on the reverse strand, counting down.
GACTCACTGCCCGAACCCGGTGGGCAGATCTCCGCGATGTACCCGGAGAAGATGATCTACGACGTCGCCGGCTTCCCGGCGATCAAGGGCCAGGACCTGGTGGACGCGCTGGTCGAACAGGCCGCGCCGTTCGAGCCGAGCTACCTGCTGGGGCACCGTGCCGAGGAGCTGGCGCAGGACGACGAGGGGGTCACCGTCACCTGCGCGAGCGGCCTGGTGGTGCGCGCCAAGGTGGTGCTGATCAGCGGCGGGATCGGCACGTTCAGCCCCCGCCCGCTGCCCGCCGCCGACGCCTTCACCGGCGAGGGGGTGCGCTACTTCGTGCCGCGCCTGGCCGATCTGGCCGGGCTGGACGTGCTGATCGTGGGCGGCGGCGACTCGGCGTTCGACTGGGCGACCAGTCTGGAGCCGATCGCCAAGTCGATCACGCTGGTACACCGGCGGGACAAGTTCCGCGCGCACGAGCACACCGTGCGGCGCGTGCTGGCCTCCACCACCGAGGTGATCACCTCCGCCGAGGTCACCGTGCTGCACGGCGACGGACAGGTCAGCGGCGCGGACGTGGTCGCCAAGGCCGACGGCGCGGTGCGCACGCTCCCGGTCCAGGCGGTGGTGGCCGCGCTCGGCTTCGTCGCGGACCTGGGCCCGATGACGCACTGGGGCCTGGAGCAGCGCAAGCGGCACATCGTGGTGAACCAGGCGATGCGCACCAACCTGACGCGGGTGTTCGCGGCCGGCGACATCGTCGACTACGACGGCAAGGTCAAGCTGATCGCCACCGGGTTCGGCGAGGCGGCCACCGCGGTCAACAACGCGATGACCGTGGTCGACCCCTCCGCGCATGTCTTCCCCGGGCATTCCTCCGATGTTCCCTAGTCGGGCCCGGTCACGGTGCCGGGGGGGGGGGGGGGGGGGGGGGGGGGGGGGGGGGGGGGGGGGGGGGGGGGGGGGGGGGGGGGGGGGGGGTGGGGGGGAGGAAGGGAGAAGGAGAGAGGGGGGTCGG
>NZ_JBVHLU010000183.1:0-11995 GCF_055558835.1 Embleya sp. NPDC025285 | reverse complement strand
GCACGCCACTGGAAGTCCTGAACGAGCACAAGCAACTCGGACTGGCGGCGTAAACGACAGAAGCCAACGTGTCCGGAAAACGCGGGGCCCCTCAGGGTGCGGTGGTGTTCTCCAGGATGCGGAGCAGGTCGGTCAGGCACAGGGCGGGATGGTTGTAGCCGGGACCCGCGGCGCGGGCGTGCCGGAAGGTGCCGTCGGCTTCGAAAAGGACCCGGACGGTGTGGCCGGGGCGGGCGATGCGGGCGCTGCCGTTGGCGTGGCGGGTGACGTGCCACCCGTACAGGCGGGCGGTGGCACACAGATAATGCGCGTCACCTTCCTGCGGCGCGGTGATGTCGTCCATGCCGACGATGGTGCCCGCGGCCGGCCGACGCTGCCACTCGAACCCGTGTCGGGCACATGTGCCCGGGCCATGACGCCATGTGGTCCGCGGTTGGACGGGCCCGGGCGTACGTCACGTGGATGCAGGGCTTCGACGCAGGACGCCACCCACGTGGCCAACCATAAGGTTCGCTCTGGAATGTCGGCCGTTGGCGCGGCGAAAGCTGGTGATCGACCTGCGGCCGTGTGCAACGACCATGGCTGCCGACATGCCGTGCCGGAGTGGGGTGACGGTGATCTGCGTTCACGAGGCAACGGTCTCCGCCTGCGTTTGAGAGAGGCGTCGGATGCACCGACGATGGACGTACGCGTTGATCGTCAGCCGTCCGGCCGGCGCACGCGCAGAATTCAGGATCGACGGACTCCGACGGATGGCGCCCGGCGATGCTGTCGTGGAATTCCACTCCGGTTGGAGATCCCCATGGCGCCCCTTCGGAACCTCCTCGAGCGGTTTCGCCCGGTTGTCGCGCCCGGCCCGGGAGTGGCCGGTGTCCCGGCCGATCGCTCGCGTGAATTCGCCGACGAGCTCGCGACGCCGCTCGCCTTGCTCGAGACAGCCCAGGCCGAGGCGGACGCGATCCGCGCGGAGGCCGCCCGCGAAGCGGCCGACATCCGTCGTCGCGGCGAGCAGGACGCCGCGATGCTCGTGGCACGTGCTCGCCAGGACTTCTCGGCGGAGCACGAGCGGAGTGCGCGCCGGGTGCTCCGGGAGGCGGAGGCACGCGCGGCCGAGATCAGGGACACCGGGCTGCGGAAGGCCGGTGCGGTGTCGCAACGCGCCGAGGCGCAGGTGCCCCCGTTGGTCGAGCGCGTCCTCGCCGAGATCGTCGCGGAACTCGACGGCACGGGGCCGACGCCACCCGGCCCGGCGGGCGAGGAGCGGCGATGACGGCCGGTTGGGCTCCCGGAGCCGTTCGCGCGCGCACCATGGTGTCGCGTTGCGTCGGTCGCGACGAGCTGCGCCGGATCGCGGGACTGTCGACGTTGGACAAGGCGGTGCGAGATCTGGGCCCGACCGCCTACGGTCGGCGTGCGGGTGGGGCCGACTCCCTGGCCGAGGCCCAGCGCGCGGTCGCGGCCACGCTGCTGTGGCAGCTTCGGGTCCTCGCGGGCTGGCAAACACGTTCCGGAGCCCACGACGTGCGCCTGCTCGCCTCGGGGTTCGAGATCTCCAACACCGAAGCCCATGTCCGATCCTTCCGGAACGGCGGGGGCGCCCCGCCGCACCGGCTCGGAGCTCTGGCGATCGCGTGGCCGAGGCTGGCCCGCACCACCTCCGTCCCGGAGCTGAGGACCCAGCTGACCCACTCGCTGTGGGGCGACCCCGGAGCCGACACCGCGGCAGCCGTCGGAGTCGGCATGCGGGTCGCGGCTTGCGTCCGGGTCGCCGAGCATGTGCCGCTCGCGGCCGGGTGGGCACGTAGGCGGCTCGCCTTGCTGATCTGTCGCGAGAGGTTCCTGCTCGGACGGGAGTTGACCGACGCGACGCGTCGCGCCGCGTCCCGCGCCCTCGGCTCTGCGGCCGTGTGCGCGCCATCGTTCCCCGAATATCGGCGAGCGGTGCCCCCCGGGACTCGTGTGGTCTTCGCCGGCATCGATCACCCGGCGCAGTTGTGGCGCGCCGAGGCACGTTGGTGGATCGACGTGGAGAACGAGGGACGCAGACTGCTTCGACGAAGGGGCCTCGGCCCGGCGACCGTGGTGGGTGCGATCGCCCTGATGTCCACCGACGCCTGGCGGGCCCGCGCCGCTCTGGCGGTCGCCATGACCGGCGGCGGGTCGCCGGAGGTGCTCGATGTCTCGCCTTGACGCCGCGACCCCGGTGCCCATGCGAAGGATCGCAGTAGTGGCCCCACGGTCACGACTGCGCGAAACGCTCGTTCGCGTCGCGGAGATCGGTCGCATCGAACTCGACCGTGAGGAAGGCGGTCGGACCCGCCAGGCCCTCGCCGGGCAGCACCTCGGACGGCTGCGCCGTCGCCCGGACACGGTGACCTTGAGCGCGTCACGGCCCGACCTCGACGCGCTGGAGCACGCCGGCCGCGCGGACCTGCTGGCGGGTGAGGCGCAGTTGGAGGCACTCGCGGATCAGGCGGCCCACGACGGCGAAGCCGTCGCACTGACCGGATGGTGCCCGGTATCCGACATCAGGGAAGCTGCGGCACGCTTGGCGAACCTCGGTGCGGCGATCGTCCCGCTGCGCATGCCGCGTGGGCACGATCCACCGACACTGCTCCGCGAGGACGGTGCCCTACGGCGGTCGTATGCCCCGCTCCTCCGCGCCTACGGGACAGTGCCATACGCCGACCTCGACCCGACGATGCCGGTCGGGCTCACCTACGCCGTGATGTTCGGCATGATGTTCGGCGACCTGGGCCACGGGGCGCTGTTGCTGGTGGGCGCGCTGTGCCTTCGTACGGGTCGGTCCCTCGCGTGGGCGCGGTTGCGCCCGCTGTGGCCGTTCGCGGCGGGGGCGGCGGTCGCTTCGATGATCGCCGGCGTCCTGTACGGGGAGTTCTTCGGCCCGACGGGCGTCGTGCCCGCCATGTGGTTGCGACCCCTGGACGAACCGCTGCGTCTGCTCACGGCCGCGGTGGTGATCGGCGTCGTCTTGCTGGCGATGGCGTACGTCGTCGCCTTCGCCAACCGGTGTCGCGAGCACGGGCCGGGTTACGCCTGGTACGCGACGTCCGGTGGCGGGGGCGGGGTGCTGTTCGCCGGGTGTGTGCTGCTGGCCGTCGCGATGGTCGGTGGTGGCGCGGTCCTGCTCGCGATGGGCGGCGTCCTCGCGTTCGCCGGGCTTGTGTTGAGCGGTATCGGGCTGTACGCGGGCACAGGTGGGGGAGCCGGCGGCGTGGCGCAGGCCGGTGTCGAACTCGTCGACTCCGTCATGCGGCTCGGATCGAACATCGTCTCGTTCACCAGGCTCGCGGCCTTCGGCCTCACCCATGCGGCTCTCGGCGCGATCATCTGGGACGGGACCACCATGTCGGCCGGCCGCGGGGGCGTCGGCTGGGTTGCCGCGGTCGCGCTGTTCGTGGTCGGCAACGCGCTGGCCTTCGCCCTGGAGGCGTTGGTCGCCGGCGTGCAGGCCATGCGTCTCGAGTACTACGAGCTGTTCTCCCGTGTATTCATCTCCCAGGGACGGCCGTTCCGGCCCTGGCATCCGCCCGTACAACGTACGGAGGTGGCGGCGTGACTGCCTGGACCATCGTTCTCCCCATCATCGCTGTGGTCTTCTTCGTGGTCAGACTGTTCCTGCGCCGGTCACGCGCGGCGTTGTGGTGGGTGATCGCCGCGAATGGGCTGATGCTCACGGCCGCCGGAGTGGTGCTGGCGATCGCCGTTGAGGGTGGAGGTGCGCACGCGGCCACCACGGCCGCGTCCAACGGTGGTTCGTCGTCCTCTTCGGCCGCACTGATCGGGGCCGCGATCGCGGTCGCGGGTGCGTCGATCGGTGCGTCGATCGCGGTGGCCTACACAGGCGCGGCGGCGCTGGCCGCGCTGAGCGAACGACCTGAACTTTTCGGCCGGGCCATGGTGATCGTCGGCTTGGCGGAAGGCATCGCCATCTACGGCCTCGTGGTGGCGGTTCTCTTGATGGGCAAGGCGTGAGATGGCAGGCGTGGCGGCGATCGGCGAGTATGCGCGCGTGGCCGGGCTGGCTCTTGCGGGCGTCGACGTGCGGATCGCGGAAGATCCGTCGACCGTGCGCGCCGTGTGGCGTGAGTTGATGCCGGACGTCGAGCTGGTGGTGCTCACTCCGGCCGCCGCGAAGGCGCTGGCGGAGGACCTCGCCGACGACGAGGGCGCGACTCGTCTGGTTGCGGTGATGCCGTGATGGGACGGGGTGAGACCGACGACATGGACACCGCACTGGAACCCGTGCGTGCCGAGTTCCTGCGTGCCGCCCGCGCCGATGCGTGCCGCACGCATCGTGAGGCGGAACGTGACGCGGCCGCGCTTGTGGACCATGCCGCGGAAACCGCCCGCGAAATCCTGGCCACGGCACGGCGGCAGGGTGCCGCCGAAGGTGACAGGGCCGCTCGCGAGTTGCTCACGCGTGCCGGCCGGGAAGCGCGCTCTCGGATTCTCGTCGCGCAGCGGGAGGCGTGGGACCGGCTGGGCACGCGTGTGACCGCACGGGCGCGAGGGCTGTGGGGCGCGCCGGAGCACGCTCACCGCGTCGACTCCCTGGTCCGCCGCACCCGGGCTCGCCTCGGCGGCGCGGCCACGGTGGTCGAGGATCCGGACGGCGGCGTGGTCGGCTGGACGGCGGACCGACGGGTCGACTTCACGACGGCCACGCTGACCGAACGCGCCCTGGCCCGTGTGGGAGCGGAGGTGCGGACGCTGTGGACACCGTGAGCGGCGCCCCCGAGCCCTCCCACGTCCTGCGGGTCACGGGACCGTTGGCCGAGATCGAACACGTGCCGGGCATGGCGATGCACGACGTCGTCTCTCTCGGGGACGCCGCTTCGCTCGCGGAGATCGTGCAGATCCGCGACGAAGTCGCCACCGTCCAGGCATACGAGTACACCGGCGGTCTCCGGCCGGGTGATCCGGCGACGAGCCACGGCGAACCCTTGTCCGCGCCGCTGGGCCCGCATCTGCTCGGTGGCATCTTCGACGGGCTTCTGCGTCCGCTGGACGACGTCGGGGCGTGGCTGACCCCCGGTCGCCCGGGAAACGTCGACGAGCCTCGGTCCTGGGCCTTCACACCCTCGGTCGCACAGGGCGATTCCGTGGCGGCGGGGGAGTCCGTGGGGGAAGTCGCAGTGGCCGGGGCGGTCGTCGTGCGTGTCCTTGCCCCGCCGCGCACCTGCGGCCCGGTCACGCGGGTTGTTCCACCGGGCAGCTATTCGGGCGACCAAGTCGTGGCCGAGGTGGCCGGGACCGCCGTTCGGATCGCCACGGCGTGGCCCATTCGGAGGCCCCGTCCGATCCGGGAAAGGCGGCGTCCCGGTGAACCGTTGACCACCGGTCAGCGTGCGATCGACCTTCTCTTCCCGGTCGCCCGGGGCGGCACTGTCGCGGTGCCGGGCGGTTTCGGGACCGGCAAAACGATGCTGCTTCAGCAGATTGCCAAGTGGTGCGACGCGGACGTGATCGTCTACGTGGGTTGTGGTGAGCGCGGCAACGAGATGTCCGAGGTCATCGCGGAGCTGGCCGCGTTGGAGGATCCGCGCACCGGAGGGCGACTGGCCGATCGGACGGTCGTCATCGCCAACACGTCGAACATGCCGATGATGGCCCGGGAAGCGAGTGTGCATACCGGCGCCACGGTGGCCGAGTACTTCCGCGACATGGGACTGGACACCGTGGTCATCGCGGACTCGACCTCACGTTGGGCCGAGGCACTGCGAGAGTTCGCCTCGCGCAGCGGCGAGTTGCCCGCCGAAGAGGGCTACCCGGCGAACCTCGCGTCGGCGATCGCCGGATTCTACGAACGGGCGGGAGCCGTGACCACGCTGGGTGGCACGGCGGGGTCGGTGACCGTGATCGGCGCCGTGTCACCGCCCGGGGGCGACTTCACCGAGCCGGTGACCGCGCATACGGAGCGTTTCGTCCGGTGCCGGTGGACCCTCGACCGCGACTTGGCGTACGCGCGGCATTATCCGGCGGTGTCCTGGGCGGGTTCGTTCTCGCGGGACGTCGGTCTTCCGGGCATCGGCGACGCCCGGTGGTCGCGGCGTCGCGCGCAGGTAGCCGCCGTACTGAGCGAAGCGGATCGGCTTGCCGACCTCGTGGACCTGATCGGCATCACCGCGCTGCCGCCGCCGGAACGCATCGGCGTGCTCGCGGGCCGCCTGGTCCGGGAAGGCGTCCTGCAGCAGAACGCGCTCTCGTCGAACGACGCCCACTGCGACACCGGCAAGACGGCCGCGTTGGTCGACGCGGTGTTGGCGGTGGTCGCCGCATGCCGCGAACTCGTCGAAGCCGACGTCGCGCCATCGGCCGTCGAGGAGATCGACTTCAGCCCCCTCGTGCGTGCCCGGGAGGAGGTGCCGAACGGCGACACCGTGGGAATCGACGCCCGACGCGACACCGTCCTCGGCCGGCTCTCCGCCTTGGCGAAAACCCCGGGTCGCGCACCGTCGGGAGCGGACCCCTCCGGTGAAGGCGGCGCGTCGTGATCCACTGGGGCGAGCTCGAGTACACCGCGGTGCGTGAAGTACGCGGTCCGCTCATGCTGGTCGAAGGCGTGTCCGGTGTGGGCTGGGACGAATACGTGCGCATCACCCTCGGCGGCGGCGAGCAGCGCCACGGCCTGGTCCTGGACATCGACCGCGGTCTCGCGGTGGTGCAACTGCTGGAGGGCTCGTCGGGCGTGGATCCCACCAATGTGCGGGTAGCCTTCTCCGGCAGCCCCCTGCGGGTGCCGGTGGGGCCCGAGTGGCTGGGCCGGGTCTGCAACGGGCGCGGCGAGCCCGTGGACGGCGGCCCTCCCGTGTTGGCCGACACGACGGCGGCGGTGAACGGCACACCGATCAATCCCCGATGGCGGGAGCCGCCGGCGGAGCCGGTTCGCACCGGGGTCGGCGCGATCGACGGCCTGACCACGCTCGTACGCGGCCAGAAGCTGCCGATCTTCTCGGTGGCCGGGCTCCCGCACCTCGAACTCGCCGTGCAGATCGCCGCGCAGGCATCCACCGGGGGTGAGAGTTTCAACGTCGTCTTCGCCGGCATGGGGCTGACTCGCGTCGACGCCGACTTCGTCCGGGACGCGTTGGACGCCCGGTCGGCGGCAGGAGAGCTGGTCCTGCTGCTCAATACCGCGGACGATCCGGTCATCGAGCGCCTCCTGACACCGCGGGTGGCGCTCACGATCGCGGAGGATCTGGCGTTTGCCCACGACCGGCACGTTCTCGTGGTGATGACGGACATGACCGCGTATGCCGAGGCCTTGCGCGAAGTGTCCTCCGCCCGCGGGGAGACACCGGCTCGTCGGGCGTATCCCGGCTACCTCTACAGCGACCTCGCCTCGCTGTACGAACGCTGTGGCCGCATCCGCGGGCGGACCGGTTCGGTCACCGTACTGCCGGTACTGACGATGCCCGCGGGAGACATCACCCACCCCGTGCCGGACCTCACCGGGTACATCACCGAGGGGCAGATCGTGCTGTCGCGGGAAACGCACGCCCTGGGGGTGTATCCGCCATTCGATGCCCTGTCGTCGCTGTCGCGTCTGATGCGCAAGGGCGTGGGAACGGGTCGGACCAGGCTTGATCACCTCGACGTGGCGGCGCAACTCCTCGCCGCCTTGGCCCACGCCCGGCAGGTTCGCGAACTCGTCGACCTCATCGGGGAGTCGGCGCTCAGCCCGACGGACCGGCGCTATCTCGCCCTGGACGAGGTGTACCGATGCCGGTTCGTCGACCAGGGCCGCGACGAACTGCGTTCGTTCGACCGGACCTTGGACCTCGCGTGGGCGGTACTGCGGGTACTGCCGCGCAGCGAACTCGCCATGCTGCCCTCGTCGCTGTTGGACACCTTCCTTGTACCGCGGGATTCCGACCCCGCCGGGGAGTCCGCATGATCGCCGTCCCCGGGAGCCCGTCCGGTCGCGCCGAACGTCTGCGGCTGCGGCACAGCCTTGCCGTCGCCGACCGTGGCGCAAATCTGCTCGAACGCAAGCTGACCATCCTCCTCGGGACGCGTGATCGCCTGAGCGCGGCCGAAGGCCGCGCCGCGAGCGTGTGGTACGCCAAGCTCTCCGAAGCCGAGACGTGGTTCCTGCGTGGCCGCGTGCTCGGCGGCGAACGTATGGCTGAGACGGCCTGGTCCGAGATCGCGAGGGCGGAGATCACGGTCGATTGGGTCACGCTGATGGGTGTTCGCTACCCCGCGCAGGCGGTCTGCGCGATCGCGTCGCGATCCGACGCGGCCGTGTCTCCGGGAAACACCGCGCTGATCCATGCGGAGCAGAGCTATCGCGAGGCGTTGCAGGCCGCCGCCGATCACGCGGCGGCGCTCCGGGCCACGCGCCGGGTGGAAAACGAGATCCGGCGTGTGCGGCGACGAGTCCGTGCCCTGAGACGGCACTGGATCCCGCGCCTGCACGAGGCCCTGGGCGCCTGCGAGCTCGCACTGGAGCAGCAGGAACTGGACGAGGCCGCCCACCGTCGCAAAGCGTTCGGATGAGTGATTCACCCGGGACCCATGCACGTGTGGGTCCGACCGCACGACCACGGCCTTGTGGCCCTTGTCTTCGGGTCCAATGGCCCTGCCCGAATCTGTCGATCCGGCGCACGGTCGAAGTGGGTGCGGGCTCGCACAGGCCCCTTCAGCTCCCCTGAGAGGAGTGCCGTCATGACCGCACACACCGCCCGAGCCCCGGTCGTCGTGGGCGTCGAGTTCACCGAAGCCGGACAACTCGCCGTCGCGTGGGGCGCCGACGAAGCCGCAGGCCGCGGGCTGCCACTACGTCTCGTGCACGTCCTGGACTGGCCACAGGGCGCGCCGAGGCCGCATCACCCCCACACGAAGGAGCCGCCGCCACGTGATCGGCCCAGCGCGCACGCACACGCGACGTCGTGGCCGGTGCAGATCTACCGCGATCCGGACCTGACACCCCCGCGGCACGGCTGGGGCGACAAGTACCGTGACGCGGGTCGCCGGACGCTCGACCGGGCGCATGCGCTGGCACTCGGCCGTCATCCCCGGTTGAACGTGCTCGACGTGCTGGTCGACGGCGACCCCGTTGCGGTACTGCGCACCGAAGCCGGCGAGGCCGCGATGGTGGTCGTCGGCTCACGGCACCTGTCGGCGAGGACGGAGTTGTTGACCACCGGTGGCATCGCCGTTCCCCTCGCGGCCCACGCCGGATGCCCGGTCGCGGTGGTCCGCCGATCCGAGGACGAGGGAGGGCTCACCCGGACCGTCGTTGTCGGCGTGGACGGCGCAGCCGGGTCCGAGCCCGCGCTCACGTTGGCCTTCGACGAGGCGTCGCGTCGCGGCGCGGTCGTCGAAGCGGTGCTCGTCACCCACGCGACCCGGCACGCCGAGGAACGGGGCCGGGTGCGTCTGGCCGAGAGCCTTGCGGGCTGGAAGGAGAGGTATCCCGACGTGGTGATCCGGCCGCAGGTCTTTCACGGGCATCCGGTGCGCGTGCTCGCGGACCGGTCGGCGACAGCGTTGTGTCTGGTCGTCGGCAGCCGCGGCCTGGGCGGTTTTCGGGGCATGCTGTTGGGCTCGGTCAGCCACGGGTTGATCCACCATGCCCGCTGTCCCGTGATCGTCGTTCCGAGTCATGACGCCGAGGGAGCGTGACGCACCCATGAGGGTGGGGATGTGAGCATGCGTGGCGCACCGGCGTCGACCGTGGCCACGTCGTATCGCCGCGATTGCGATCGGCGACCGGGCCGAGACGGACGCGCTCGCCGACCCGAGTATGGAGGTCGTTCGCTTCCGGCTTCAGTGCGCGGGGTCGACCCAGGGCGTCGCCGACGGCCCTGTCGTGGACTTCCCGGCCACCGCCTCCAGGTTCTGCGCCGCCGCGTGCAGCAGTTGGTGGGCCAGGTCCGACAGGGCTCGTGCCGCGGCCAACTCGTCACCGATCTCGGGGATGTCCGGATCGGCGGGGTTCTTGCGGGCGTCGCCTCGACCCCGCAGTTCGGAGGTGTCTTCGGTGCGCAACCGCGCTTCCGCGTGCGTGCGCACCGTTGCGTCGCCTTCGACGTTGTCCGCGGCCTGCTCGCCGAGGTAGATCTCCACAGTCCATTGCTTCGTGGCGGCCATGGTGTTCGCCTCCATTCGAATCGGTGTACGACTTCAGCGTCCGCCGCGTTCGCGTGGTCCGCCACCAGGCGGCGCCCGCCGTGGGGCGCGTCGCCGGCGAGCGTGTCGCGTTGGTGCGGGCGCGATGGTGCGGGCCGGCGCATGGATGGATCCCCCGGTCCGGCCCACCCGCTTCATCCCAACGGGCACGACCGCGTCCGGGGGTGCGTGTGCCTCTCCCGACCCACGCCGTCCCCCACGGCGGGGCTGTCGCACTCGCCGACTCCTACTTCAGCACTTCCGGGAACGCGGTCGCCGTCGGGCGGGGGCGTTTCGTTCCGAACGGACGGGCGCGGAGCTGCGGATGGCCGGCATCGGCCCGCTGGTCAGCCTCGTCCTGGGCATCGCGTTCGGCCTGTGCGCGTGGCTGGTGCACGCGATCTCCGGCGGAGGCCTCGCCGTCGAGGCACTGGTCTGGCACGCCGTGATCAACATCCTGCCGGCGGTGTTCTCGGACGTCACCCGCACGGTGTCGTGGCTCGCCACGACCGACCCCCGCCGAGACGGCTGAGCCCTGCACAGCAGGTCCTCGAGCATCGTGGCGCGGGCCCCGGCTCGGAGTCCCCAGGACATCCCGACACGCGCTACGTCTCGGGGTGTCCGGCCCGGGCCTCAGAGGCATTCGGCCGGTGTCCGGCGGGCGGGCGCGAGCGATGGTGGGCAGCTACGTCCCCTGTGGGAGGCGGCCGCAATGACTGCCATCGTCATCCTTGTGCTTCCAGGGCCGGCCCTGACCCTTTCCGGTACTGCCGCCCCGGCTCCGGAGGCACCTGGCCCAGTAGCGGCGCAGCGCACGGTACGCCGGGGGTCGTGTGGAAAGCGACGGAAGCGGATGCTGCCCTCACGGAGGCTCTGGAGGATGCCGAGCGGGTCCTCGTGGCCAGTCGGGTGACCGGCGCACTCGACAGCCGGCGCCACCACGTCGAGTCGCTTGCCTGGACGACGCGCGCCGGCCCGTCCGCGTGCCGCGCGCCCGAGGCGAGCAGCCCGGGCCGCAGGTCGCGCGACACGCGGCGGCGGGACGCCCGGCGGCCGAGCACAGGCGGAGTGGCGAGGGCCGTCCCTTGGCAGGAGGGTGGAAGAGGATGTCCGCTTCAGATCCAAGGAGGATGTTGAAAATGGCTGCAGAACTGATGCACAAGCGTCCGCACTGGTGGCCGTCGGTCGCGGACTGGTTCGAGGAGTTCCCCGCCGAACTACGTTTCCCCCCGGGGGAGCACATGATCCGGGTCGAGGAGTCGCAGGAGGAGGACGGAACCTACGTGGTCAGGGCCGAGCTGCCGGGCATCGACCCGGACGAGGACGTCGAGATCACGGTCTCGGGCGGTGTGCTGACCGTCCACGCGGAACGCAGCGAGGAAAAGAAGGACAAACAGCGCTCGGAGTTCCGGTACGGCTCCTTCACCCGAAGCGTCCGGCTGCCGGACGGGGTGAAGGAAGAGGAGGTCACCGCGACTTACGACAAAGGCGTGCTGACCGTGAAGGCACCTGTCGGTGAGGCCCAGGCACCGACCCGGCGGATCGAAGTCGCCCGCGAAGGCTGAGACGGCCGTCCGCACCGCCAGTGGGCGTTCCGCGGCGGTGTCGGCGGCCATCTTCCGGTGCGGCAGGTCCGGAAGCCTCACGCCGCAACGTCGGCCGCCTTGTCTGCGCGCACATCGGCCGTCCTTGCCTACGTGCGATGGATGCCGGCCTCGGCGCAGACCACTCCCAGGCCTGGTCAGGCGGACACGGGACACTGAGGTGACCCGAGTTTTGTAGAGTCCGTTTGCGGTTGTTCACGCGGACTGCGTGGTTTGCTCCTGGTCGGCCCAGTGTTGCTGCTCGTACTCGA